>NZ_JAKRFQ010000699.1 GCF_022347985.1 Photobacterium sp. OFAV2-7 | reverse complement strand
TGTCCGTAAAAGCTATCCGCGCCAGATTCATACGCTGTTCGGGGAATACCGAAATGATTGTCCAGTTGCCGTTGCTGGCTGTATCGGTTTGGGTAAAGGTAAAAAAGCTCTCTCCCAGTTGTAGTTGGCCCGTATGCTCACGGTTTATCAGCCCCAGCACCTGAGGATCGACCGCGCCCTCGGGGTTAAAACTGAATGCTGACTCACTGCTGCTGGCCGGCTGGATCACCGCTACCCCCTCGGGGTTTAAGATAAACAGGTGTTGAATGAACGTTGGGGAAATAGTCAATAGCTTATCAATCAGCTGTCTGGCTTTATAGTTCAGTACCACTACGCCAGTTCGCTGTTGATCACGGTCGAATACCGATGCCCCGACTCGAATAGTCGGATTTAACGGTTGCTGGATTTTACCGCCTTCGACATTCAGATCCATCGGTGAGATATAGACCTTGTCAGGCGCCAATTCGACACTACGCTGAAAATAATATCGCCGGGATTTGTTTTGCAGGTGCTGCTCGTCAACTGCATGGATCCGGTTATCCACGTTGTTAACACGTACTATTTCCCTACCAGAAGTATCAATAAATCGAACTTGATCGTAACTAGATTGGTTACTGGCCAGTTGGATGAAATAGTCAGTCAGATTGGCTTTGAACTGCGCGGCAGGGGCATCGGCTTGTTTTCCGGCCATATACGAAAGCAGCTTAGCATCTGACGACATACTGCTCAGGCTATCGTCGAGCACTTCTTCTATCAGCTCGACGATCACTCGTTCGTTATGCAGGGCATATTGCTGCTCGTTATGGACACTTAAAAAATAGTGGACCAGCATCAGTCCCAGAATAGCCATCCAGCCCGGGATCAACCATAGCAGCAACTCGGTATAAAACTGGCGTTGTTTCACGAAGTGACGCGGCGCATCCAGTTCGTCCATACCCATTCCCTTGTGCGTTATTGATAATAATCATACCAAAGCCGTTACACATTGAAGGGTTGGCATATTAATTTCGTGACCCGTCGCGGACTTAGGTATACAGCTAAGGCGTATAACGTTTACGAAATACGCCATAAGTGAATAAAAACTATGACAATAGCCCGCCTGCCAGCTTTATCGCCAGGGGCTGGCGGTGGTCATCCAGGTCTGGGAGCAATCCCGCCAGTTTACCCAGCACCTTTTCTTTGCTGTGACGAAGAGACGACGCGGCAATCTCGTTTACCTCATCATTGCTGATAGCGGCCTCAAGCAGAATATCGAGATGTAACTTAAGATCAATATCTGCAAGCAGCTTCAATGCTAGTTTGCGGATACCTCCAGCAGGATCCTGCAACGCCTTGGCAAGAGCCGCATTTAAGGCCGGGCGATCTTGCTGCCTAACGGTATGGGTGGCAAGTTGCTGTTCAATGGCCATCAGACTACAGATTCTGACGTGTTCATGCTGATCGCGAGTCCCCTGCAATAATAATGGCAACGCCTTAGCCATAGGCATCTTGGCCAGATACCGGGTTGCGGCCTGCTTGGTGACGCTATCGCCGTGATAGAGGGTGTTCGCAGCCGCCCCGATCGCATTTTTGATTTCAGGAACGGAAACTGTATCAGCCAGACGTGCCAACGAACCGAAGATCTCAACCTGCTCGCTTGGCTCCGCGCCCAACAGGGATTCAATCAGCAAGGGAACAGCTGCTGGCTGCTCGCTACTTCCCAATGCCCGCAGTGCGAGAAGTTTGTTTCCCAGTTGCGGTATTTTGGCAATTTTCTTGCGGTTTAGCTCTAACTTGCCTGAGGTATCAAAATGATCACGCACAATCTCGGTGTAGTCAGTATAGTCATCAGGCAGCTCTTCGATCATATCAAGCACATGCTGTTCCGGGGCTTGTTCTTCTTTCGGGTTGTTCAACATCGCCTCAACATTGGTTTGCTGAATCGCCGCCAGCGTCGAGGTCGGGGTCGCTGCTGGCAAATCGTCTTCAGCCAAAGCCGAAAACTTTTCTTCATGAGCGGCAAGCAGTTGTTCCAACTCCAGAATGTCAGAAGCTGGTTCTGGGCTTGATTCTGAATTTAGCTCAACAGCTTCCGCTGATGCCGTCTCTTCTGCCTTACGGTTACCGCTTTCCTCATCAGTATCCAGTTGATTGACCGGTATCAGTTCCCCTTTGGCTGCGAAACCCAAAATAAGATCACGGAGATATTGCTGGCCTGTAGAAGAAGAGATGCGTACGAGCAAATCCAATGCTGCCTGACGCAATGCCCCATCATTCTGCTCATCGTTAACGATATATTGCATCACCGGGTATACGGCAGCCCAAAAGGCGTCCCGCAGACAGACCAATTTACTGAGCAGGCGAATATAGTCAGCCCGTAACGACACCGGCAGAGTCGTCCGTTCTACATGTTTTAGGCAGCGCTGAACGACCAGCTCACTATATACATCGCCCTCATACTTTGTTGAAGCAAAAAAGTCAGCCGCCGCATACACCACTGCCGGGTCATCATGGTGTAACTGCTCAGCAATCCATTCTAGGCATTCAGAACCGGGCGCGTCGACATGACAAGCCATCAGCGCAAGAATTGTCGACAAAGCAGCACCGGGCGCTTTTTGTGCCAATAAATACAGCTTGGCCTGCGACAACTTATCCAGCTCTCCCATCATATCCAGCCCTGCTTCGACCGCCTCTCGGACTCTTTGCTCTTGATCGCACAGACGAAGCACTATATCCCATTGATACTCAATAGCCTTGCGACGGCAAAGCGCCTCAACAGCGGCTCTTCGGATCTCAGGGTCTTCATCTGACATTGCTTTGAACAGTTGAATAGTTGCTATTTTGCTATCACTTTGGGCC
>NZ_JAKRFQ010000698.1 GCF_022347985.1 Photobacterium sp. OFAV2-7 | reverse complement strand
CTCGCGGCTTAAGGACGATAACAAACATCGACACCACTGCTCCATGTCTGCCTCACGAGCCAGCACATCCACGAGCTGGTCAAATGTCTTTTTCACTCTTACAACCATAACAACGCGAACCTTCCTCGGGTGACTGGTGTGCTGAACACATCTTTTTTTTATAACAAGTACCTTAATTACCAGAAAGTAACAAATGGTGTAACCATTATTTCCAAGACTGTGACTCGATACACTTAGAACCAACCGAATATCAGCCCATTAGGCGAATTATCCTTCGGCCTATATCAAAACAGTCAGTTTTACCCTAAATCTCGGATTATTAGTCATACATTTCCAGATATCTCCTAACTCTCAATGGAGAGTAGGCAGGGTGAATAGTCTTGCAGCTACAAACCCGATAAAAACTGCCCCGAAATACAGTATTTGGTAGGAACGTGGCGGGTATAGCGCTTGGTTTTAACGCATGAAGGCCTTATAGTGTGTTCGTTCACAATCTGAGACCGGGCATAATGTTTCAAGACAATCCATTATTAGCACAGCTTAAAAAACAAATTCAGGAAACCCTTCCTAAAAAAGAAGGCAATATCAAAGCAACAGACCGTGGCTTTGGCTTCCTGGAAACAGACAACAAAGAAAGCTTCTTCATTCCGCCAAATTATATGAAAAATGTCATGCACGGCGACCGTGTTGTGGCAGTGATCCGTACTGAAAAAGAGCGGGAAGTTGCTGAGCCCCAGGAACTGGTTGAACAGTTCATGACTCGCTTTATTGGCCGTGTAAAACTGATCCGCGACCGCCTGAATGTGGTACCGGATCACCCGCAACTAAAAGATGCAATCAAAGCACGCGCTATCAAAGGCCTCAATCCGGAACTATTGAAAGAAGGCGACTGGGTCGTCGCTAACTTGACACGACATCCATTGGTCGGCGACAACAAAACCTTCTTTTGTGAAATCAAAGAAAAGATCACCGACAGCAACGACAAAATTGCGCCATGGTGGGTAACACTGGCCCGCCATGAGCTACCGAACGCCGAGCCAGCCCCTCAAGACAGCTGGAGCATGCTCGACGAAGAGCTGGAACGCCAGGATCTTACTGATCTGCCTTTCATTACTATCGACGGTGAATCCACCAAAGATATGGATGATGCTCTCTATACTGTCGCCAAAGATGATGGCAGCTATGAGATCACGATTGCTATTGCCGATCCGACATCTTACATCGCTGTTGGCGATAAAATGGATGACGAGGCACGCCAGCGTGGCTTTACCATCTACCTGCCGGGACGAAACATCCCTATGCTTCCACGGGAGCTGAGCGACGAACTCTGCTCGCTGATCGAAGACGAGAAACGCCCGGCGATCTGCTGTCGTGTAACCATTAATGCAGATGGTGTTATCCAAGACGATATTACCTTCTTTGCAGCATGGATTAAGTCTCAGGCTCGACTGGCTTATGACAAGGTATCTGATCTGATCGAACACGGTCAGTGCGAAGACTGGGCACCAAACGCTGTCATCGCGGAGCAGATCAATGCACTGCATGGTTTTGCCAACGCGCGCAGCGAGTGGCGGGCCAACAACGCCGTTGTATTCCCTGACCGCCCGGATTATCGCTTTGAGCTTAGCGAAGATAACGACGTGGTTGCCATTCACACCGATCCTCGTCGTACCGCGAACCGAATGATCGAAGAAGCAATGATCACGGCGAATATTTGTGCCGGTCGTGTGCTGCAAGAGAAGTTCGGCATGGGTGTCTTCAACTACCACAATGGCTTCAATCCAGAAAAACTGGATGCAGCAATGGACTTCCTGAAAAACGCAGAAGCGCCGTTCGAGAAAGAAGAACTGACTTCGCTGGAAGGTTTCAGTGCCCTGCGTCGCTGGTTAAATGCCCAGGAGACTACATATCTCGATAACCGCCTTCGCAAGTTCCAGGCATACAGTGAAGTAGGCAACAAGCCAGCTCCTCATTATGCAATGGGACTCGATGTGTATGCGACATGGACATCCCCGATCCGTAAGTACGGTGACATGATTAACCATCGCCTGCTTAAAGCGGTTATTTCAGGCACCGAGCCAACTCAGACCCCAGATGACTCTGTTGGTGAAGAGATTGCCACTCACCGCCGCCACCACCGCATGGCTGAGCGTGATGTGTCTGACTGGCTATATGTTCGCCTGTTAAAAGATGCAGTCAAAGATGAGACGGTCTTTACCGCCGAGGTCTTTGATATCAACCGTGCCGGTATGCGCGTCCGTTTGCTGGAAAATGGTGCGGCGGCATTTATTCCGGCTCCGCTGATCCTTGATAACAAGCAGCGAATCGAATGTAACAATGATCTGGGTATCGTCAACATCGATAAGGTCAAAGAGTACCAGCTTGGCGATTCTTTCGAAGTGAAACTGACAGAAGTGCGTAGTGTAACCCGTCAATTGGTTGCCAAACCACTGAAAGAGTTTCCGGCTCCAGTAGTCGAAGGCGAGAGCACCGCTCAGCCGTCGGAAGAAAAAGCCTAATTACTTTTTCATCTAGCAAAGGGCCAGTCATTACTGGCCCTTTTTCATATCTATTGCCAAGCAGAGTCCCATACTGCTTTCTTTCTGGCTCAATCTTGTTACTCTTAGCCCATAATTATTTTAAGCAGTACATCGAGTCAGCAATGTCAGACGCAGTAAAATCAGACGTTATTCAACAAGTCCAACAATGGCTGGAAGCCGTAGTGATCGGCCTTAATCTATGCCCTTTTGCCGCCAAGCCAAACCGTAACAAGCAGATCAAGATCCATGTTTGTGAAACCACCTCAGAAGAGCAACTACTGGAAGACATCTACCAGCAAATAA
>NZ_JAKRFQ010000697.1 GCF_022347985.1 Photobacterium sp. OFAV2-7 | reverse complement strand
CACGTATCCTCGAAGGTTATGAGCCTGAGCCATTAGGTCTATATATGCTTTATGCTAATCGTAAGTTTCTGCCGAGCAAGGTTAGGTGCTTCGTAGACTTTGCGAGTAATTATTATGGGGAAGAGCCTTATTGGGACGAGTTCTAAACAGTACTTTACTGTTCAACATCACTCTTGACCTGTCTACAGCTCTACAGTTTATGCTTGGCAGCATGAATTTAGAGAGGACTAAACAATGAACTATTGCCAGTATGAGCCAAGTCAGACTGAAAAAATTATTGGCTTATTTACACAGACTTTTTCTGATTCAGAAGGGGAGGCGGAAGGTAAATTGATTGGTGAGTTGGTCAAAGAGTTGATCGAGACAACCGACAGCAATGATCTTTATGTGTTTGTCGCCAATGACAACAACAGAGTGGTGGGGAGCATTCTGTTTACCCGATTGACGTTTGAATCTGACAAACAGGTATTCCTGTTAGCGCCAGTAGCTGTGTGCACCGACTATCAGGGTCAGGGTATTGGTCAGAAACTGATCAAGGTTGGCTTGCAGGCGATAAAGAACCAAGGTGCAGAGTTAGCTTTCACTTATGGCGACCCTGCCTTTTACTCTAAAGTAGGTTTCCGGCAGGTAACAGAAGAACAGTTTAAAGCGCCATTGTCTTTATCTTATCCGCATGGCTGGCTAGCCCAATCTCTGACCGAGCAAGAGTTAACACCTATTGCCGGAGGCTCGATATGTGTTCCGGCGTTTAACAAACAAGCGTTGTGGTAAAACGCAGCAGAGTGTAAGGCTTTAATATGTATCGGATATCTCAATTGGCTGAAATGCTTGGATTATCAAGAACAACCTTGCTGTATTACGAAAAGCAGGGGTTGATCCAGGGTCAGAGGCTGGATAATGGTTATCGGAGCTATACCGACAAAGACTTACAACGACTAAAGCTGCTACAAAAGTTACAGGCTGGAGGCTTGACACTAAAAGAGTGTCAGGCCTGTCTAGATGAAAAGGTTGAGCGCGGTATTTTGGTTGAACGCTTGCGCCAATTGGATGAAGAGATTGCTCAGAAGCAGAAGTCACGTCAGCTACTTGCTGCCTTGTTGGGTGAAAGCAGCCTGACAGACTGGCATGAAACGCTGGAGCAGCAAGCGCCCGAAGCGCACTTGGAATGGTTAATCAAACAAGGCTTCGATGAAAAGCAGGCGATGAGGCTGAAATGGTTGTCGAAAGATATGAATAGTCACGAACAGTACATGGATGATTTTAATTTGGTTTTTAAAGCGCTTGAGCGATGGGGACCAGGCTCTGAGGCTGATACGCTTAAGGCGTTTGAACTGTTGCCTCATACACCGCAATCAATACTTGAAATTGGCTGCGGTCAGGGTATTGCGACTAAGGTGCTAGCAGCCAAGGTATTAGCACAGCATAGCCAAGCAACAATTACCGCCGTGGATAATGAAGAATTTGCTCTGCAAACGTTGATGAATACCCTGAAAGAGCAGGGAATTGGTGATTGGGTGTCGACAGTATGTGCCAACATGGAAAAACTGCCTTTTGAACCAGGGAGTTTTGATCTTATTTGGAGTGAAGGTAGTGCTTACATCATGGGGGTAAATAATGCCCTAACAGCTTGGCGTCCTTTGCTTAAAGAATCCGGAATATTAGTACTTAGTGATTTAGTTTGGAGAAGTTCTTCACCGAGTGAAAATGCCTTAGCGTTCTGGCAAAGGGAATACCCGGATATGACAACGGCAGCTCAGCGTATAGAACAGGCAGAGCAAGCAGGCTACGAGGTAATACACAGCTTTGCATTAAGTGATGATAGTTGGCGGAATTATTATGTGCCGCTCGAGAACAGAGTCGAAGCACTTAAAGAGCAACTGCAAGGCTCCGTAGCATTAGACGATCTTAAGCGCGAGCTGTCGGCCTTTCATTCTCGCTCAGGTGAATTCGATTACCAGATGTTTATTCTTAGGGCTTGTAACTGAGTTATAAGTGGGTTGATCTGCGTGTAATCTGCCCGATCTTAGGTCCGAATTTATCTAGAACTGGCTGATTAGTTTAACTCGAAAATGCTCTAAAGCTATTTGAGAGATTGCTCATTCCCGGGCTGTTAATGCTGCTCTTCGATATCAGTGTTCATGTGAGGGGGGGCTGAGAACTGCTGCTTCTAGTAGCAAGGGCTTTGAAAACTAAATTAGCTTGGGATCTAATTGCTGTTTCAGGCTTTATGAGACCACTATTCAATATACTGTAGTCAGCCATCAAAAATGGAAATCGATGTATCTCAACGCCCTCTAATTGACATATATAGGTGGTAGCATGTCATTTTTCACGGCGATACCAAAAGAAGTCATGAGTTCACTTGACTAAAGTGCAGTAGTAAGAGCTGGTAGTGTGTTTACTGAGACGCTGAAAACATCTGGCGGAGTAGTGAAGCATACAAGATAGCCAGCTGGTTTGGTCTGAATGCTATTTTTGACAGTTAACCTAGTTGAATTTATTAGGAAACTGACTGAGCATGAAGTTGAGCTTGAGCGGGTAGTTTAAAAGTTGGTTCATGAGAAGATTACGAGGAATCATCCCATCCTTTTAGCTGAGAGTATGTGGTCCCGCAATCTTGGATTTAGGAGAATAAGTCGCCGAAATCAGATCTCCACCACTTGTTTACCAGTGATTCTCGGTGCAATGGGTTCCGAAGGAACCACGCTTACTATGATTTGAGACTGAAGCCTTATGGATAATTGCGGTGAACAGATAGATAGGGAGTTTGAACCTCAGAGGAACAAAGGGGGCTGTCGCAAGGGCGACTGATTCATAAGGTTCAGGGTAGCAGGAACCCGCTGATTG
>NZ_JAKRFQ010000696.1 GCF_022347985.1 Photobacterium sp. OFAV2-7 | reverse complement strand
CCGATCTTCTGCTTTCCTTGAGGTGCTAAACAACAAGGTGATGGGCCAGGTAAATGTGGTTCGCCTGGGGCTTGATTATCTAAATGAAGGGGGCTCAATTACGCTTACTTCCGGTCAGGCGGCTAATCAACCCATGCCGGGCACCACTGCAATTACCATGGGAGTGGCAGCAATTAATGCGTTTGTCGCAACTGCAGCCTTGGAGTTAAAAGATGGCAAGCGAATCAATGCGGTGAGCCCTGGGATGGTAAAAGAAACGATGGAGCTTTGGGGGATCGATAGCAGCACAGGAATACCGGCAAAGGATGTCGCTACTTATTATCAGGCCAGTCTTGATGGCCAATACAAAGGGATCGTGTTTGATGCAGTTGGAGGTCAATATGAGCCAGCATAAACCTGCCTATTTAGTGGCATCAATTGTATTACCACAAGGACACGCTTCTCTGGCTGATTATGCTCATGCTGCAATGCCAATATTCAAGGCTCATGGCGCTGAGGTTTTGGTGGCAGGAACTTCGGATCAAAGTGTCGATGTGTTGGAAGGTAATTGGTTAGGTTCAGATGCCAAGCTGTCACTGGTTAAATTTCCCTCAATGCAGCATTTAAAAGCTTGTCTGAATTCGGATGAATATTTGACCATTAAACACTTAAGAACCGATATTATTGACAGTAATTTCTCGGTCGCAATTGATTAAGAGACAATTTCCCCTTTAGTTCGAAATTGTTGTGGTGTGGTACCGAAATTCTCTTTAAATGCTTTGATATAGGAAGAGTCATTTTGGTATCCCACTTTGTCGGCGATAGTTTGGATCGACAAGTTTTCATCTAACAGTGACAGCGAATAAATAAGTCTCAGGTGGCGCCGCCAAAGTGAAAATGAGGTATTGAACTCTTTGGCAAACAGTCTTGATAGTGTGCGTTCCGATGCCCCCACACATTCTCCCCACTTCAATAACGACCAATCCAACTCTGGGGTGTCGGTCAACTTCTCAAAAATCAGTTTTAACCGCCTATCTTCCGGTAACAACAGCTTAAAAGTCAGCAAGTCATCTTTAGCGATTTGATCATGCAATACATCCAAAAGGCGTGATAGTGAGTCCCGGTCGCCACTTTGCTGATTTGAACGGTGAATTTCTTTGAGTAGCTCACGGATAAATGGTGTAAGGGAAATCGTGCGAATCTCTCTTTCGTAGGGGCGGCCAAGTTTGGGATTGATATATATGCCCATAAACGTGGTGTTAGATAGTGCGACTGATTCATGTGATAGGTTGGCCGGAACAAATAGAGCAGAGGTATGCGGAACAAGGTACTGATAACGATCAGCTTGAGTTTGCAGTAAACCTTTGAGCGGAAATATTACCTGGTGCCACTGATGCTGGTGCAGGCTATCGACATATCCTTTTTGCATATCAATGGTCTTCACTAAAACCGGAGAGTCAGGATTGTCTGCAATCATTTCGTTGGCAGATTTTAAATGGCGGCTTAGCATTGTTTTGTGTCCTTGTGGCCTTACCCGGTCAAGGGTAAAGGATTCTATCATCTTGAACAATCAAGTCAGTAAGGAGAGATGATGAAGATCCATTTTATTGTTCATGAAGCATTTGAAGGGGCGGGGTATTTTGACCATTGGGTGCGAGAGCGCGGTTATCTGGCTAGCTATTCGCGTGTATATCTTGGAGAAGCGCTTCCTTCGAGTACTGCAGAGTTTGACTGTTTGATTGTGTTGGGTGGTCCGCAAAACCCCGCTACAAGTACAGCCGAATGCGCGTACTTTGATTCGAAGGGAGAGCAAACGTTAATCTGCAGTGCGATTAACGCAGATAAAGCGGTAGTCGGCGTTTGTCTCGGTGCACAGTTGATTGGCGAATCTCTTGGTGCTCGTTATGAATCCAGCCCGGAAAAGGAGATAGGGTACTTCCCTATTAAGTTAACTGAGCAGGGGAGCAACGATATCAAGCTCAGCGCTTTTGAGTCGACCGAATTGGTGGGACATTGGCATAACGATATGCCGGGGTTGACCGAGTCTGCTGTCGTGTTGGCAAGTAGCGATGGCTGCCCGAGACAAATAGTTTGTTACGCCGATTTGGTATACGGTTTCCAATGCCATTTAGAGTTTGTTGCTGCCCAGTTACCGGCGTTAATTACCCATAGTCAAAATGATTTCTCCGAGCGAGAAAAGCATCGTTATATACAACCTGAAAGTGACATCCTGAACGCGCCCACTAGCCGTATGAATAAGATTTTAGGCGACTTTTTAGATAGGCTGGTGGTAGCCTATTGCGAAAATAAGAACAGAAGGACGTTGGTATGACACAGAAGTACCCTCTTAGCGGTGTATATTGCGGCAAGGTGGCCAGTCGTTATGGCATGAAAACCGCCATTGATAAGAGTGCGGTAGAAGTAGATATCTATCTTTCTGAGCAAGGGTTGGAAGGGGATGAGTGTGCAGACCAGAAACATCATGGTGGTGCTGAGCGCGCGCTCCATCAGTATCCGGCGGAGCACTATCGTTACTGGAGTAATAAATACCAATCCGAATCTGAATGGCAAGCCCCGGGAATGGGGGAAAACCTTAGCTCTGAAGGGATGACTGAAGAGACAGTATGTATAGGCGACCGTTACCAATGGGGTGAGGCACTGATTGAGGTCAGTCAGCCGCGCTCGCCGTGCTTCAAACTCAGCAAGCGTTGGGGCGTGGAAAAATTTGCGGTAGACATGCAGGAGATTAGCCGTTGTGGCTGGCTCTACCGTGTTATTCGTCCAGGTAAAGTGAACTTGAAAGAGCCATTAGTATTGGTAGAACGTGTCGAGAATGCAATGTCAGTACAAGAGGTCTGTGAGTATTATTTT
>NZ_JAKRFQ010000695.1 GCF_022347985.1 Photobacterium sp. OFAV2-7 | reverse complement strand
GAAGAAAATGCCCCTGCGGTACCAGCAGATTCAGTGCCGGAATAACAAAACCAGCCACCAGCAATAAGCTCAGCAGCAACTGCCCACCGCGATCGTCCTTTAAAATTGTTTTAAGCATGTCTTATCCCTCCACTGCACGGCCACGCTGAGGGAACAGGCCCCGCGGTCGTTTCTGGATAAACAGAATGATAAAGACCAGTACCAGTATTTTTGCCAGCACCGCTCCGGCCCATGGCTCCAGCACCTTGTTGAAAATGCCAAGGCTTACCCCTGCAACCAGAGTACCCCATAAGTTGCCGACACCACCGAATACCACCACCATGAAGGAATCGATAATGTAGCTCTGGCCCATATTGGGTCCGACATTGGTCAGTTGGGACAGCGCCACGCCAGCCACACCGGCAACACCCGAGCCCAGGCCGAACGTCATGGCATCAACCCATTCGGAACGCACCCCCATCGCCCGCGCCATTGCCCGGTTTTGCGAAACAGCACGCACCTGAAGGCCGAGCGGCGTCTTCTTGAGAACAAACACCAGGGCTGCGAACACCAATAAACAAAAAATGATGATATAAAGGCGGTTATAGGTAAGTGAGAGCATCGGATTGATTTCAAGCATCCCACTCATCCAATCCGGCGTAGCCACTGACCGGTTTAGAGGAGAGAAGATACTGCGAACAGCCTGCTGCAAAATAAGACTGATACCGAATGTAGCCAGCAAGGTTTCCAACGGCCTGCCGTACAAAAAGCGGATGACGCCACGCTCAATGGCAATACCTACCAGGCCGGAAACGACAAATGCCGCGGGGATCGACAAAATCAGCGACAGTCCAATATTATTTGGCATAAGTTGCTGCATCACATAGGTGGTATAAGCCCCCAGCATAATCAGCTCGCCATGGGCCATGTTGATCACCCCCATCACACCAAAGGTAATTGCCAGCCCGATCCCGGCCAATACCAATACAGAACCCAGGCTCAAGCCAAAGTAGAGTGTCTCAGCAGTGCTATAAATCCGCTGACTCTGATGATAGTCATCTAGTGCACGCTCAATCCCGGCGATGAATTTGGCATTACCCTTGTCTTTTGCCAGTTCTAGATCAAGCGCATGACTCAGTGCCTGAAAAGCCACCGGCTCCAGAGAGTTGCTCAGAAGATCCAGCGCTGACTCGCGTACCTCGGGATCTGAGGCGTTGATATCGGCAACAGCCAGCACCAAAGCAAGCTCTTCTTTCACCCTTGGTGATGATTCACTCTGGTAGGCACTTCTTACAAGGCGCTGAACATTCTCGGCTGTATTACCCTGCAAGCTTTTTGCGGCCTGTAACCTGAGTACCTCGCTATCAGCACTTAGATCCAGCTGGGCAATCCCCAAGCGGATCGCCTTTCGCAGCCGGTTATTCAACGCAACTTTCTTATAGTCGCGCTTATTGCTGATCATCTGATCGGCAGCCCCGTCGCCTTCTACTCCATCAGCGATAGGTGCCGCTTTCTTACCTACGGCCAGTTCGGGGATCAAAAATAGCTGCTTGTTCTTTTTCAGATAGAAGACCTGGCCATCAAGCAAGCCGGCTAATATCAACTTGGCCGCGGGATGGCGAGTTTCAGCCAGCCATTCGATAGCTTGTTGCTTCGTGGCAAAGTTACGTTGTGATAACTGAGCCTCGACATCAGAAAATGACGCTACATGGCTACTGCCTGCAGCAATTGAAATAGCGGAGAAAGTCATTAAAACGAAGCCCAGCAACGTCGCGGGCACAAATCGGTATAGGAACGTTGCCTTTATCGGCAACGGCCATCTATTTATTGTCATAATGGTACTCATCCAGAAACCCGTTAAACACGCCTCTGCACTCGCCTAGCCACAAGTGCAGAGCCCGGAATGAACTAATGTGTCAAACCGGTTATTACTTAGCGCCGGCGCACTTACCGGTAACGACGTTGAAGCTGCCGCACTCAAGTGGCTTGAGCCAGCTGGCATAGAGGTCTTGGGAGCCAGGGAGGAAGTTGGACCAGGCATCACCGGCCACCAAACCCGTGGTTTCCCAGACCACTTCGAACTGACCGTCGTCCTGGATCTCGCCCAACAGAACTGGTTTTGTAATATGGTGGTTTGGCATCATTGTCGCGTAGCCGCCTGACAGGTTCGGTACTGTCACACCGATAATGGCTTCCTGGATAGCTTCTGAGTCCGTCGTTCCTGCTTTTTCAGCCGCTTCAACCCACATATTGAAACCGATATAGCTGGCTTCCATCGGATCGTTCGATACACGTTTGTCGTCTTTGATGAATTTCTGCCACTTTTCGACGAACTCAGCATTTTCATCGGTATCAACACTCATGAAATAGTTCCAAGCCGCCAGGTGACCGACCAAAGGAGAGGTATCCATTCCCGATAGCTCTTCCTCACCGACAGAAAAGGCAACCACAGGAATGTCTTCGGCTGACACGCCTTGCGAGCCTAGTTCTTTATAAAATGGGACATTGGCGTCACCGTTAATTGTGGATACCACGGCTGTTTTCTTGCCTTGTGAGCCAAACTTCTTGATATCGGAAACAATGGACTGCCAGTCAGAGTGGCCAAAAGGGGTGTAGTTGATCATGATGTCGCTCTTGGCAACACCTTTCGATTCCAGATAGGCTTCAAGGATTTTATTGGTAGTTCGCGGGTAAACATAATCGGTTCCGGCCAGTACCCAGCGTTCGACCTCCAACTCATTCATCAGGTAGTCAACAGCTGGGATAGCCTGCTGGTTAGGTGCCGCACCGGTATAGAAGACATTTTTCGAGGACTCTTCACCTTCATACTGCACAGGATAAAACAGCAGGCTGTTGAGCTCTTCGAATACCG
>NZ_JAKRFQ010000694.1 GCF_022347985.1 Photobacterium sp. OFAV2-7 | reverse complement strand
CCAGCCGTTCTTTTTGCTATTTCTAACACCGGGAAAGTGAAAAAATCATTAAAAAGCGGCAACAACCAAAGGTCATTGCCGCTCTATTGTAAATCACAAATTGTCTATGATTTACGCCGTAGCCAATTGCGGTGTTATCGCCTTAGGTTTCCGCTGTGCCAGTACTACACCAGCCAATACCATGCCGCCGCCGATATAATGATAGGCTGCAAGCTGCTCACTCAGCATCACGCTCGCAATTCCGGCAGTGATCACTGGCATCAAGTTCATAAACATCGCCGTACGGTCCGCCCCCAAACGCTGGATCCCTTGCATCCAGCACCAAGGGGCAATCACTGATGCCGGAATTGCCGCGTACATAATCAACGGCAGTGACTCGGCCGTGATTGCAACCCGCTCGCTGCCCATCAATAAGGGAACAAGCATCAATACCGCCAATACGCCTTGAACATAAACAGACTGCCAGGTACTCAGCGGCATCTGCCAGCGTTTCAACAGCACGCAATATAATGCGTAGACAAATGCAGCCAACAACAACAGGGCATCACCGACAGTGACCCCTTGCGCAGCCAGGTTACTGATGTCGCCATGGCTCAGCATCAAGACCAACCCACCCAGCGACAATACAGCACCGACAATGGCTAACGGCAGCAGGCGCTGTCCCAGCAAGGGCACACTGAGAAACATGCTAATAAGCGGCACTAACGAGATGATTAATGCCATATTGGTAGCCGTCGTCGTTTCCGCCGCAAAGTAGCCCAATGACTGGTTCAGCACCATGCCCAGTAACGCCAGAAAAGCTAACTTAGGAATATATGGTCGTATAGTTGACCAGTTGCGCCACACCGACCCCAGGACAAACGGTGTCAGTACCAACATGGCTACAAACCAGCGGTAAAATGATATAGCACCCGGATCAATCACGCTGAACGATAGCTTGTTAACGATGGCATTCCCTGCCCAAATTGAAACGGTAAGTAATGGAAATAAGTAGAACATGGTCTGCCTTTAGCCTTTAGATTGCTTTTTCTAGTCGTCACTGCATGAATCATTATTCATGTACGACATAGTGTGGCAGGTCATCTTTGATATAAATATCTTTAAAAAGACATCATAGCTCTATTGTCAGACATTTAGGGGAATTCTCCGTTCCACTAGCCCTCTACTCTTCCTGAACAAATCTCAGAAGTAGACATAAAGCATTGAATAAAAACAATTATATAGGCATCAACCTGTATGATATGAGAGTCATTCCTGATGAGAAAGAGTGAGCTTTCTAAGAGGAAAAGAAAGTAAATGGTTGATTTTTAGCCTACGCGCCTATAGTGTGGTCTGACCAGACTGTATTTGAAAAAGGAATTTTCAATGCGTAAAAACCTGAAGACATACCAGCGTTTGTCCGGCCTCCCATTCGGACGTCAGCTTTTTACTTTCATCGTCTGCCGTGTGGCTCCTTACTTTTCCTCAATCAAACCGCAAATTCGAGAACTAAAACCCGGCTATGCGGAAGTTACGATAAAAAAACGGCGAAAAGTAACGAACCACATCAACACTGTCCATGCTATTGCCATGTGTAATATGGCTGAGCTTGCCGGTGGAATGATGACTGATGTCAGTGTACCGACCAAGAGTCGCTGGTTACCGGTCGGCATGACGGTGGAGTATCTAAAGAAAGCCACTACAGATCTTACAGCAGTTGCAACAGGAGACGGGATCGAATGGGAAACGGGAGGCGATAAAATAGTGCCGGTCGAAGTCACTGATACTGAGGGGAACCTTGTGTTCCGGGCCGAGATCACCATGAATGTTCGCTTAGCCTAAATCTATCTGTTAACTAAACACCACAAAAAAGCCGCATAACGCGGCTTTTCTACTCTCTGGCTACAAGGACTGACAAAGTCAGGCTATTGACAACAGAATCTAGTCACTTGGTGAGATGAACAATGTCTTGGCTAAACGAGCAAGGTTATACGCATCCACATAGCCTGAGTGCTGACGACCTTCCCATTCAACACCCGCCATGTCCATCGCCGCACGCTGACCACAGCGTTTATTGTTGACATGACGCTGAAGGCGAAACAACGTTGCTAAGTTTAGGTACTCATTAAAAGGAACCTTGAGTCCTTTCTCTTTGCACTCGGCACGCAGAATCAAGTCATCCCGCCCCCAGGCGGCATAAATCTTATGGCGCCCACCAAACTTCTGCTCGATAGACTTCAAAATCGTTGCCAATGGCTTACCGTTTTTGGCTATCACTTCAGGCTTGATACCTGTCAGCTCAGTACAAAACGGAGAAATCTCATCATGCTCCGGCTTCACATAATGCTGTGCGCGACGAACAATCTCACCGGTTACCAGATCCAGCTCGGCAACACCGATCTCGATAATCTCTCCAGTTCTCGACTCCCGACCATCATTCCAACAACACATTTCAAGGTCAAAGCAGACAATACGATTAAAATTCATTACTTTTCCGGCACAACGCTAAAACTGGGCAGGAAGGATACCATTTGGGACCCAACAGCAACACCCTCACCTCATCAGCAAGCCTGAGTCACCACACATCACACCCAAAAAGTGAAATAGTTCAGCTATACACTTCTAAGTGGGACAAATATCACACCAAGCTCCTTCAACCTTAAAAGAAATATGTCAAATGTCATATTTGCATGAAAAGACATACATCTTGGTACAATAATTTTGCGAACGATTACATGCTGAGAAATTGAAAAGATCACGGCAATATTTCATTTTTATGTCATTTATATTAAGGCTGTATACAACTCCATAAAATGCAAATACTTAGCATATTGTTAACACTGTGCAACTGATATCACTATCAGTAAAATCAAACCG
>NZ_JAKRFQ010000693.1 GCF_022347985.1 Photobacterium sp. OFAV2-7 | reverse complement strand
GCTACCCGCAACTTCCAGATACAGGCAACTGTGCCTAATCCGGAAGAACTGCTTCGCCCCGGTATGTTCGTTAATGTCAGGATATTGCTTTCTGCTCGAAAACAAGTACTGGCTATTCCATCAACTGCCGTGTTTTATGCGCCTTACAGTGACTCGGCTTTTGTTGTTGAAAGCAATGAAAAAAATGGCGTGTCTGGCAAGGTACTGCGTCAGCAGTTTATTCGCCTAGGGGAAAAGCGTGGAGACTACATATCTGTATTATCTGGCTTGCAGGAAAATGAGGTTGTTGTAAGCAGCGGAGTATTCAAACTAAGTAACGGTCAACCTGTGGTGGTAGACAATACGTTAGCGCCGGATTTCAAGCTTGCACCGAAGCCAGAAAATAACTGATGGCAATTGTGACTTTCCTTATGTGGAGTGATTTAGCTTTGATTGGCGTGGCTGCAAGGGGAATGGTATTTCGATGAGATTCACTGATATCTTCATACGCCGTCCGGTGCTTTCGCTGGTGATCAGTTTTTTGATCATCATTGCCGGGTTGCAGGCCATTCAGTCGTTGAATGTTCGTCAATATCCCCGTAGCGAAAATGCGACGATTACAGTCAGTACGGTATATATCGGCGCAAGTGCTCATTTGGTCAGGGGCTTTATTACCACCCCTTTGGAGCGGGTGATTGCTGCAGCCGATGGCATCGACTACATCGAGTCTCAGAGTGCGTATAGTCTGTCAACGATCAGGGTAAGACTAAAGCTTAATTACGATGCCACCAAGGCACTAGCGGAGATCAGCTCTAAGGTCGATCAGGTACGTAATGATCTTCCGCCTGAAGCAGAAATTCCAACGCTCAATATCGAGTCGGCTGACAGTGAGTTTGCCTCTGCTTATCTGAGTTTTAGCTCCGATGTATTGCTGCAAAATGAAATCACGGATTATCTGGTACGTATCGTTCAACCTCGCCTGAGTGCGATTGAAGGTGTACAGAGAGCCGATATCCTGGGAGCACGCACGTTTGCGATGCGGATCTGGCTTGACCCGGAACGTATGGCCGCCTTCAATATTAGTCCGGCGCAAGTGCGTCAGGCCCTGTCTGCCAATAATTTCTTGTCTGCACTCGGGCAGACGAAAGGGGCTTTAATTCAGGTTAACCTGACAGCAAATACAAACTTGAAATCTGTTGAGGAGTTTAAGCGTCTTGTTATTCGTCAGCAGGACGGGGCAACCGTGCGTATTGAAGATATTGCAGATGTTGTACTGGGGGCAGAAGATTACGATGCGGAAGTGCGCTTTTCAGGGCAGACTGCTGTTTTTATGGGGATTTGGCCATTGCCTAACGCCAATTCTCTCGATGTGATTAAACTGGTACGCGCCGAGATGGCCGCTATTCAAAAAGGGCTGCCTAGCGGCATGTCGGCACGTATAGCCTACGATGCAACGGAATATATCGATAGCGCGATTAACGAGGTGCTTCAGACCTTAGGGGAAACGCTGCTAATCGTGGTGGTGATTATTTATCTTTTCCTTGGCTCTTTCCGCTCTGTGCTCGTGCCTGTGGTGGCTATTCCTCTGTCGTTGATCGGCGCTGTGTTCTTGATGCAGGCCTTCGGATTTACCGTTAATTTACTTACTTTGTTGGCTATTGTGCTCTCGGTTGGGCTAGTGGTCGACGATGCAATTGTGGTGGTCGAAAATGTAGAGCGTCATCTTAGTGAGGGGCAGAGCCCTCTAGATGCGGCCATTCTTGGTGCTCGCGAGCTTGTTGGACCAATTGTCGCGATGACGGTTACGCTCGCTGCTGTTTATGCGCCTATCGGGCTGCAGGGAGGGCTTACCGGTGCGCTCTTTCGCGAGTTTGCCTTCACACTTGCCGGTGCCGTGACTATTTCAGGTATAGTGGCACTGACCCTCTCTCCTATGATGTCGTCGAAACTCCTTGTTCCGGGGATTGAAGAACACGGCTTGGCGGGCAAAGTTGCCAACGGATTTAAACGGCTTCGCTTGATATATGGTCGAATGCTTGATGTCACTCTGAATACGCGTCCCGCCGTTTATATAGTGTGGGGAAGCATTAGCCTGCTGACTGTCCCGATGTTTAAGATGTCACCACAAGAACTGGCGCCTAGTGAGGATCAGGGCGTCATCTTCGGGATCATTGATGCGTCGGCTAATGCTACGCTCGATCAGACTAGCCAGTATGCTGCTGCGGCAAATGAGGCTTTTCACAGCGTGCCCGAGACAGATTTTACCTTTCAAATTACTTTTCCAGCATCGGGCTTTGGCGGGATGGTAACGCGGCCATGGGACGATCGGGAACGTACCGTATTTGAAATTCTCCCTGAAATTCAACAAAAGCTGCAGGTCATTCCCGGTATTCAGATGTTTCCGGTGACGCCGCCTGCGCTGCCTGGTGGTGGGCAGTTTCCGGTGGAGTTCGTCATCGCTTCAACAGTTGAATCCGAGCAGATTTTAGAACTGGCCCAACAAATTCAGTTTAAGGCGATGCAAAGCGGAATGTTTGCCTTCCCGCCTATCATTGACGTCAAGATTGACCAACCACAATCCGAGTATGTGATCGATCGCGATAAAGCGGCCGATCTCGGATTGAGTCTAGAGCAGGTTGGCATCGATCTCGGCGTGATGGTGGGCGGTGATTTCGTTAACCGTTTTGACATTGCCGGGCGTAGCTACAAGGTTATTCCTCAGATCCAGCGTGTGAATCGCCTTAACCCTGAACAATTACAGGATATTTATATCACAGGGCCGGATGGCGGGTTGGTGCCTTTATCGACTATCGCGACCATTGAAGAGTCGACTGTACCAAGATCCCTGAACCGCTTTCAGCAGTTAAACGCAGTCAAAATCAGTGGAGTCTCGAT
>NZ_JAKRFQ010000692.1 GCF_022347985.1 Photobacterium sp. OFAV2-7 | reverse complement strand
AAGCAGCTTTCGAGAATATCATTGAGATGTTTGAAAAAGAAAACCCGGACATTACGGTTAAATATAACCTTTACGATAAAGAAGGGTACAAAACAACCATTCGTAACTGGTTAGTCACTTCTCCGCCAGATGTTGTCTTCTGGTATGCAGGAAACCGTATGAAAGCTTTTGTGGATCGTGGGCTTTTTGAGGATGTTTCTGATCTATGGACAGAAAACAACATGCACCAGGACTTTGCGACTGCTGCACCAGCAATGACTATAGACAATAAGCAATGGGGTGTACCTTTCACCTATTACCAATGGGGAATTTATTACCGTAAAGATATTTTCGATAAATTAGGAATTTCTACACCTAAAACGTGGGACGAATTCCTTGCTGCCTGCGAAAAGCTAAAATCGAATAATGTTACCCCTGTTACTATTGGCACTAAATATTTATGGACTGCCGCAGGTTGGTTCGACTACCTAAACCTTCGTACTAATGGTCTACAGTTTCATATTGATCTCATGGATGGCAAAATCCCCTATACAGATGAACGCGTAAAAAACACCTTTATCGCCTGGAAAGAGTTAATTGATAAAGACTACTTCCTAGAAAACCATGCAGGATACTCTTGGCAGGAAGCGCAACCTTTCCTATACCGTGGTGAAGCTGCAATGTATCTAATAGGCAACTTCATCGTGCCAAACTTCCCTCAAGAATTAGATGGAAAAATAGCTTTCATGCAGTTCCCGATTATCAATTCTGATGTCGGTATCGCGGAAGATGCACCAATGGATACCATCCACATCCCAAGTAAAGCGAAAAACAAAGAAGAAGCGCGCAAGTTTTTAGCTTTCATAGCACGACCAGAGAACCAAACCATCATTAATGAAGCAACGCTGCAGATCCCTACCAACAATAAGGCCAAAGTTAAGGATAACGTATTCTTAAATCAAGGTGTTGAGATGTTAAACAATGCAGACGGAACCGCTCAATTTTATGACCGTGATACAGATCCTGCTATGGCCAAGGAAGGAATGAAGGCCTTTCAAGAGTTCATGGTCCACCCTGAGCGCTTAGATAAAATCCTAAAGCGTCTTGAGAGAGTGCGAGCAAGAACCTTCAAAAGCTAAAGCAAATTGGCTACCACTGTAGTGGCAGCCTTGGTTAGGGTCTCAATACGTTTAGATCAAGTACATCTTGAATTGTTGGCAATTGCTAACGTATTCTTATGTCGTACATGATCAAAAATGAAACGTGATCATTGAGGTCCTAACTCAAATTATCTCATTGATAGCTTTTATTAAGGTTATATCGCTTTTCAACGCGTATAACATTAATAATAATAGTTTGTTTCTATTTATCATGAAGCTCAAAGCATTGTTTCTTTGAGCTTTTTTTTGCCAAACAACCCCTCCCCATCAAGTGAAATCGTTTTCATTCCGAAAATCTGTGACAATCCGGTCAAAGCGCAAATTATTACAATGTAATTGATAGCATTGTGATCAATAGCTAAGAATTAAGATCTTAATTAATAAGAGAAACAAAAACACATCAAACAACATGTAAACGTTTCCAGCACAATGTTAGGATCCTGAATGAGTTAGGACCCATACATAAAAAATCATAATATGGAGACGTTTCATGAAACTGAAAAAAGTAGCATCTGCCCTTTCCTTAGCGCTTATTGTAATGCCTTTAACTTCACAAGCAGAGTCAGTGGTATCGAATGACTTGTTTGGTTTTTCAGGTTACATGCGTACAGGTGGTGGTTTGAATGCCAGTGGACAGAATGTTAACAAGCTAGACGAACACCACCTGGGACGTTTCGGCAACGAGTTTGACACCTATATTGCCGCAGCATTTACTAAAGACCTAGAGTTTGATAATGGCCTTTGGGCATATTACCACCTCGAATTTAACCGCTGGGATGGTGACCTACATAAAAGTGGGGCGTCTGATCAGAATAGCAGCGATGGTTATGGTGATTCAGGTGACTGGGAAAATGACCGCAACTACTTAAAGATGGGCGGTTTTGATTTCTTGCCCGAGGGATCCAACATTTGGGTCGGCAGCCGCAAACAAGAAGCTGATTTCCATATCTTAGACTACAAGTGGCGTCGCCTGATGGGAACAGGTATCGGTTATGAATCCAAGAACTTTGATATCCAGTTCTTGCAAAATGACTCTGGTGCTGAAACTAGTTGGCACTGGCATGGTGATGTCGCGAGCCACGCACTTGCTGCAAGAATGAGACAAGGAAAACTGGAAGCCGAAGTTATGTACATTGATGTCGCTGACTTCAATGACGTCGATCTTGAGGCCCAAGGCATTGCAGAATCATCAGTTCAGTTGACAGTAAACTACGGTTTTGACTCCTACTACGGTCTCACCGATGGCTATTCGAAGATAGTAGCCCAATATGGTAAAGGCGTAACAGAAGACCACTTGGGTTGGAACGAATCACTGAGCGCTAACGAGGATGATACTGCTTATAAAATTGCATTCGATGGTTTGTTCAGCCCAAGCCAAGACCTTGATATTAACCCTGTCTTCTTATACGAATCATTTGAAGCTGATGCTTGGGATAATACAGAAACTCACTTGACTGTCGCGGTACGTCTACACAAAACAATTAGCCAAGCCTTTGCTTGGGTTGCAGAAGGTGCTATATCCGACTTCAACAACGAAGGCGGTGATGATGCAGCTGACGGTATCAAATACAAACTGGCAGTAGGGCCATCATTTCAAATGGACGCAGGATACTGGGCTCGTCCAGTTAGCCGCATCACACTAACATATTTAGGGGTGGACGACGAATTAACCGGCGGGAAAGGCATCAACGATGACGGTGATGACTCTGAATTCCGCCTAGGCTACGAGTTCGAAA
>NZ_JAKRFQ010000691.1 GCF_022347985.1 Photobacterium sp. OFAV2-7 | reverse complement strand
TCCCTTTGATTCTATCAACGGGAGCGGGAGCCGAAAGCCGGATTGCCGTGGGTACGGTTGTCTTCTTTGGTATGGCGTTTGCCACCTTCGTGACCCTGTTGGTGATCCCTGCGATGTATCGCTTGATGTCGGAGAAAACTGCATCGCCGGGTCATGTTGCCGAACAACTTGAAAAAGCCCTCCAGCAAGATTATGTCGGCCGTTCGAATCATGGTGAGCTGCCGACAGCAAAAGAGAACTAATAGCCTTTGGCGCTGTTCTTTGACTGAAATGAAACCGCCCATCTGGGCGGTTTTTTTCACTATTAAATATAATTTCTTTTCCAGCACCCTGCGGGGTTGGTAGAATTAGGGTGTATAGTCAACTAACTGACCTTGATCGCGTTGTGAAACGCATAGCAAAGAAGAACACCATGTCTCAGAATCAGCCTCAGAATTCAACTGACAATGCCGACCAGAACCAGGCAAAAGCAGTACGTTTAAACAAATTTATCAGTGATACAGGCTTTTGCTCACGCCGTGAGGCGGACAAGCTTATTGATCAAGGCCGAGTGACCATCAATGGCCAAGAGCCGGAAATGGGCATGAAAGTACAACCGGGCGACGAAGTACTGGTCGATGACCGACCTCTGCGTGCCAAAGAAAAGCCAATCTATATTGCGCTTAACAAGCCGACAGGCATAACCTGTACTACCGAGCGTCATATAAAAGATAATATTGTCGACTTTATTGGCCACCGTAAGCGTATCTTCCCGATTGGTCGTCTCGATAAGCCATCAGACGGTCTGATTTTCCTGACCAACGATGGCGACATCGTCAATAAAATCTTGCGCGCCGGTAACTCGCACGAGAAAGAATATGTGGTGCGTGTTGATAAGCCAATTACCCAAGAGTTTCTTGACAAGATGGCCTCGGGTGTCGCAATCCTCGACACCGTCACCTTGCCATGTAAAGTCACCAAGGAAACGACCTATTCGTTTCGTATTGTGCTGACTCAGGGACTGAACCGCCAGATCCGCCGTATGTGTGAAGCACTGGGTTATGACGTGTTCAAGCTGCGCCGCGTGCGTATTATGAATATCAGCATTGACGGGCTGCCGAATGGGAAATGGCGTTACCTGACAGATGCAGAAATTGCTGAAATTCATAGCCTGATTTCCGATTCCAGTGGTACTGAGGAAGCCTCGCAGGTTGATGGCAAAGGCAAATCCATTAAAAAAGCGACGGATGCCAAGTTGTTCGACAGTCGTCAGCAAGATGCAGCAGAGCGTAATGGCGGTAAGATCCAGTACAAAACTTATAAGGGCAAAGGCGAGTTTAACCGCAAGCGCCGTTCAGGCGAGCAGGAGGATTCACGCTCAGACGAACGCCGAGGCTCTCCTCGCCCGGGTCGTGGCAACAAGCCTAGCCACAATAAGCCAGGCCAAGGTAAATCAGGCGGCGGCAGATCTAGCCGTGACAACGACTTCTCTCGTGGCCGCAATTCTGGCTCGAGCGGCATCAAGAAGTGGAAATCGAAAAAAGACGCGTAATTCTGCTTGTATAGCGAGAGAGCCTTCTCTCGCTATATTCCCCTCTCATATCCCTTCCATATTTTAATTGCTGGTAATAAGCCTATTTCCCCTCTTGCATTCCCTGCGACTAATTTGCACTATGTACTCATTAACAAAGACACAACTATGAACATACCAGCAAGATAAATGTTGCTCGGGTATATCTGAAGCATCGAAAAGAACAGAGGAAGTAATGGCAGGCAATACGATAGGACAACTTTTTCGCGTCACTACCTTTGGTGAAAGCCATGGCCTGGCACTGGGCTGCATCATTGATGGCTGTCCCCCGGGACTAGCACTGACTGAAGCGGATATGCAGCATGATCTGGACCGTCGCCGTCCGGGTACTTCCAAATATACAACCCAGCGTCGTGAACCCGATGAAGTAAAGATTCTGTCTGGCGTTTTTGAAGGCCAGACTACCGGCACCTCGATTGGTTTGCTGATTGAAAATACCGATCAGCGTTCGAAAGATTACTCCAACATCAAGGATAAGTTCCGCCCGGGACATGCTGATTATACCTACCACCAAAAGTACGGTATTCGTGACTACCGTGGCGGTGGTCGATCATCAGCTCGCGAAACGGCGATGCGTGTAGCAGCTGGCGCTGTGGCCAAGAAGTACCTGAAACAAGTGCATGGTATTGAAGTGCGTGCTTATCTCTCTCAGATGGGTGATGTCACCATTGATAAGGTTGATTGGGACCTGATTGAGCAGAATGCGTTTTTCTGCCCGGATGCCGACAAGGTCGAGGCGTTTGACGAGCTGATCCGCAAACTGAAGAAAGAAGGCGACTCCATCGGTGCCAAGCTGACAGTGGTTGCCAGCAATGTCCCTGTGGGCCTGGGTGAGCCTGTTTTTGATCGCCTTGATGCCGACATTGCCCACTCGCTTATGAGTATCAATGCAGTTAAAGGGGTTGAGATTGGTGATGGTTTTGACGTGGTTGAGCAGCGCGGTAGCGAGCATCGTGATGCGATGACACCGGAGGGTTTCAAGACCAACCATGCCGGCGGTATCTTGGGTGGCATCTCGTCGGGTCAGGATGTGGTCGCGCATATTGCCCTGAAGCCAACATCGAGTATTACTGTGCCGGGTGAAACCATTAATCGCCAGGGCGAAAGTACGGAAGTGATCACCAAAGGCCGCCATGATCCGTGTGTTGGTATCCGCGCGGTACCTATTGCCGAGGCAATGTTGGCGATCACCTTAATGGATCATCTGTTGCGCCATCGCGGTCAGAATGCCGATGTGGTAACAGAAACACCGAAAATTTGATCATTATCGATTTTGAATCAAAAAAGCGAGAGGCTTTCACCTCTC
>NZ_JAKRFQ010000071.1 GCF_022347985.1 Photobacterium sp. OFAV2-7 | reverse complement strand
ATCTACGTGCCCAGGCCAACCAGTACAATCAGCTGATGGCATCGCTCAAGAGCTCGCATCAGGCGAAGCTGGAAACGGTTCAGGAGTTTGAACGCGAACTGCAGGAGCTGGGTGTCCGAGCTGATCTCGAAGCCGAAGAACGTGCCCGCCTGCGACGTGACGAGCTGAACGAGCGTCTGCATAGCTCCCGTACCCGTCGCAGCCAGCTGGAAAAAGCCATCACCTCGGTGGAGCTGGAAATGAAAGCGCTGGTTAAGCGTCTGCGCAAGGTTGGTAAGGAATATCAGGAAATCCGTAAGCTGGTCGTAACCGCCAAGGCCGGTTGGTGTGCGGTGTTGCGTCTGGCGCGCGAAAGCGATGTCGAACGTCGCCTGCACCGTCGCGAGATGGCTTACATGTCTGCCGACGATCTGCGCTCGCTATCGGATAAGTCGCTGGGTGCATTGCGTCTGGCAGTGGCCGATAACGAGGAATTGCGTGATGCGCTGCGTGCCTCGGAAGATGTCTCGCGTCCTGAGCGTAAGGTTCTGTTCTATATTGCCGTCTACCAGCATCTTCGCGAGCGTATCCGTCACGATATTATTCGTACTGATGATCCGGTCGAGGCGATCGAAGAGATGGAAGTCGAGCTGGCTCGTCTGAGCGAAGAACTGACAGCCCGCGAACAGCGTCTGGCGATCAGTTCTGACTCGGTGGCGAATATTATTCGCAAGACTATCCAACGTGAGCAGAATCGCATCCGCATGCTGAACCAGGGCCTGCAGAATATCGGCTTTGGTCAGGTGAAAGGCGTGCGTCTGAATGTCAAAGTGCGTGATACCCATGAGGCGCTGCTGAGCGGACTATCCGAGCAGCAGGAGCAGCACCAGGATCTGTTTGGCAACCATCGCCTGACGTTCTCTGAAGCGATTGCCAAATTGTTCCAGCGTCTGAACCCGCATATTGAAATGGGTCAGCGTTCGCCGCAGATCATGGGCGAGGAGCTGCTGGATTACCGTAATTACCTTGAACTCAGCATTGAAGTTAACCGTGGTACAGACGGCTGGCTGCAGGCTGAATCGGGTGCGCTATCGACCGGTGAGGCCATCGGTACGGGCCAGGCCATTCTGCTAATGGTTGTCCAGAGCTGGGAAGAAGAGTCTCGTCGTCTGCGCGGAAAAGAGATCATTCCGTGTCGTCTGTTGTTCCTCGATGAGGCTGCCCGACTGGATGCAAAGTCTATCGCTACATTGTTCGAGCTGTGTGAGCGCTTGGACATGCAGCTGTTGATTGCGGCTCCGGAGAATATCAGCCCTGAAAAAGGCACCACCTACAAACTGGTTCGTAAGATCTTCAAAGATCGTGAGCACGTTCATGTGGTTGGCTTACGCGGTTTTGGCCAGGAGCCGAAATCCCAGGGCAATATTCAGGAAATGCTCGAGCTTGACCTAGCGTAACCGACGCAGCCAAGCCAAATAACTTATGAGAAGACCGGAGGTATCCGGTCTTTTTTTATGGCACATTTTTATTGATTTCCTTGTCTGCTCAGGTTCATTTTTGACCTTATGTCTTGTTACTAAGAACCTCATCTCATTACTTAATTACGTTACCGATAAATTATTTGCGGTGCTATTAGCCTCTAAAATTTTAACTGTTGGAATCGGCCATTCAGAATAACAAGCCAAACTGAGCGGCGGCCCGCGAATGCGTTTGGTCACGGCCAATTTATACATTGTCGTAGGGGTGTAGAGATGAGAAATATAATATTAACGATGCTCGCCACGTTTGTGGTGGCTGGGTGCGGAGGCTCGTCTGGGGATTCAGGTTCGGCAAATGCAACCCCGGGTTCGGGAAGCGGAGGAGAAGCTCCGGTTTCAGTAGGGGTGTCAAAACCACCAACAGAAGTGCCTGAAGTGCCGGATGACGGCGATCAGCTGCAGGCGTGTGTGGCAATTCAGAGTGTCAAGTTAACCAACCTGGCTGGCGAGATTGTCGAATGGACCACAAGAAGCATGAACGGAGAAGTTAAAAGCTCCGAGCAATGTATTCCTGAGGGTTCGGAGATCCCGGTTTACGATGACGGAACACCGAAGTTTATCGTGATCGATCTGCATGATATCACCGGTGTTGATCTGGTTGACCTGATTTCGGAGCAACTGGTTCCTGTCGGTGAATATGTCAGCATGGCACTGTCACTTGCAAGGGGTGAATACGAATTCCTTGATGATTTACCTGTTAATGTACCTATTGATGAATTTATGGGAGTGCCTTACTCCTACGTCGGTAGTTGGGTCGATAACAAGGTGATTGATGATGATCTGACGTTCGATGGTTTGAATATCAATATCAATGCCCCTGAAAAGTTTGTGATGACGTTTGACTTCAGGAGTATGTTTAAGCTGGTTGAGAACGCCTATAAGTTCAAGCAAGAAGCATTTCAGCTGCTGAATGAAAAACTATCAGGTAGCATCTTTGGTGACATTGACCTTTCGTCTTGTCCTACAACCGATAATGCCTATGTCTATCTTTATGAATCCAATGATGAGCAGGAGAAGTACGGCGATCTCGGGTCGAATGAATACACGCCGACCATGACGGCCAAGGTCACTGAAGAAAACAACTACACAATGCCATACGTTCCCGCGGGAAATTATGATGTGGTGTTAGTGTGTGATGGCCTGCTTGATTTGCCGGATCAGATTGACCTGGATATCGACCTGGACGGTGATTCGCCGAAGTATACCGATCAACAACTTGCCGGTGGTGAAGACAAATACCTACCGTTGTAATTGTGAGCCATCGAACAGTGGCGCAGTGAAGCCGTCAGCGAGCTCTGGCGGCTTTGCCATCATAGTAACAGCAGAATAATCTTTGTAGATTCAGCTTTGGTTAAGCATATATCGGTAGTTTATATGGTGGAAGAACACGATCTATCTCTCATAATCAACAATACGTTACTAACTATTTTTAAATATAACTCTCTGAGCTGACATCGAATAATCGAAATTGTCGGTCATTCCAGTCATAATTGCCTACCTTTTGCAGGTTGTTTTTTAATCATCACTTCTATAGATTTCAATCAACACCACGAAGCTAGATGAAAGAGAACCTAATATGCCTGCAGTAATGACCCTTAAAAAAGTTGTTTTCGGTGCCGTGCTCGGCCTTGCTGTAGTCGGCTACGGAACAGCCCAGGCCTCTGTAACGACATCTCCTGAGAATCACCTGTTATCAACCTTGAATTATGTCGAGCTAGAAGCTGAACAGGGTGATAAGAATATGCAGCTTTTTCTGGGACGAGCTTATCTTGAAGGCTCAAACGGCCTAAAAGCTGATCCGATGAAAGGCATGTACTGGTTGGAAAAAGCGGCAGTCGATATGCCGGAAGTAAAGACTATGATTGGCGACCTGTTTAAAGCGGGTCAAGTGCTGCCAAAAGATAACCTTCGTGCTGTTCAGTGGTATATGGAAGCAGCCAAAGAAGGTGACGTACCAGCGATGGTTGAGCTCGGTGCCTACTATGCATCAGGCGCTACTGGAAAAGTTGACTGCGGTAATGCGATTAAATGGTTTAACGAAGCGTCCAACGGTGGCTCGCTAGAGTCTAAGCGTAACTTGGTATGGCTGTATGCGACGTGTTCAGACGAGCGTATGCGTGATGGCGAACGTGCCCTGAAACTGGCCAAGCAAGTGCTGAAGCGCACAGGAACAGGTGATGCGGGTGACTATGACAATCTTGCCGCTGCCTATGCTGCATGCGGTGAGTTCCGCCAGGCTATCGAGGCCCAGGAAGTGGCTATCGAAAAGCTGGAAGAAACCAACACCCAGCGTTATGCCAAATTTGAAAATCGCCTGAAGCTATATCAGCAGCGCCAGACCATCTACATGGCGTCACTATAATCGGATATTGACAATAACCGACTACTGAAACTCTAAAAGCCTGCTTCTCTGAAGCGGGCTTTTTGCTTTCTGATTAACCGTATTTCAATCTGCCTGCTACTTAATTCCGCAGCCGTTCTTGTTAACGTTCATTCTTTGTTATCTACCGTTTTTTTGCCGTCGTTTGCTGTTCGGGTAAATAGTCAGGGCGGATCATTGTATCGAAGTGCAATTGATATCCTTAACTATACTTTGTGGTGCACTACCTCTTTGGCTGTAGACGAAGGGGATAACCATAAAAACGATGGGATGTTAGCAATGAATAACTCAGAACCTGTTGATACCAAAGACAGAGCAAAATATGAGTGGCAATCCTTCCTGTTTATTGTCATTTTTCTTTTCCCAATCCTGTCCGTTGTCCTTGTCGGTGGCTACGGTTTTATTGTCTGGGCAATGCAGGCATTTTTCATCGGTCCCCCCGGCCACGGTTAATACGCCCTCAGCAGTTAAGTTAACGAAAAGGTGGTCTTATGATTAGCTTGATAAATAAACTGTGGGCGACGTTCTGGCGTCCGGCAGTGCATATTAGTTTAGGTGTGTTGAGCCTGGGTGGCTTCATTGCCGGGATTATATTCTGGGGGGGCTTCAACACGGCGCTTGAGTTTACCAATACCGAGAAGTTTTGTATCGGTTGTCATGAAATGCGCGACAACGTTTACGAGGAACTGCAGGCGACAGTGCATTGGTCAAACCATTCAGGGGTGAGGGCAACCTGTCCCGACTGCCATGTCCCCCATAATTGGACAGATAAAATAGCTCGTAAGATGCAGGCCAGCAAGGAAGTGTTCGGGGCTATTTTCGGCACTATCAATACCCGCGAGAAGTTTCTTGATAAACGGCTCGAGCTGGCCAACCACGAGTGGAAACGTTTTTCGGCCAATGGTTCGCTTGAGTGCAAAAACTGTCATAACTACGATAGCATGAAGTGGGACGAAATGTCCGATCTTGCTAATGTTCAGATGAAACAGGCCGCCGAGCGGGATCAGAGCTGTATGGACTGTCATAAAGGGATCGCCCATGAGCTGCCAGGAAACATGGAGGCCTCTGGCGGTATGATTTCCGAGCTGGTTCAGAAAGCCAACAATACCAGTTACTCGGAAGGTGAGAGTTATTTCAGTGTTCGTTATTTGCCAATGTACGAAGACGAGGCGCTGACCGTTGACGGCGGTCAGCTGAATCCGGCCTCTGAGGTGAAAGTGGTGCAGGTCAAGGATAGTGCGATTCAGGTTGAGATTGCGGGCTGGCGTAAAACCAAGGGGTTTGGCCGGGTGATTAACGAAGATTTTGGCCTCAATATTCCGACAGCGGCACTGAGCAAAGACGTGGCATTGAGTGATTCTCTGGTCGAGAAATTCGAAGAGAAAGAAGATGATCTCACTGGTCTCGGCTGGCAGCGGATCAGTGTCAAGCTGTGGATGCCGAAAGAATCCCTGATGGCGGATGTCGAAGAGATTTGGGCGGTAGCAGGGCCTGCTTACAAAGACAACTGTAGTGTCTGTCATACCCAGCCTGCCGAGAATCACTTCGATGCCAATACCTGGCCGGGTATGTTCAACGGGATGCTGGCATTTGTGAATCTGGATAATGATAGTGAAGCGCTGGTACTGAAGTATTTGCAGAAGCATTCATCAGATTTTTCTGATGGCGGTCATTAAGAGACAAGTGAGGGAGAAACCATGTCATTAAGTCGACGTAAGTTTTTAAAAGGTTTAGCGACAACCTCGGCTGTGTCTGTTATTGGTCCGAGCCTGCTTGCTCAGGTAGCAAGAGCGGCTACAGAAGAGGCATCACCGTATTCGGCTGACGGGGTCTGGAAGGTATCGGGTTCCCATTGGGGAGCATTCAGGGCCCATATATATAACGGCAAGGTTACAGAAATAAAACCGCTCGAAAGAGACAAGTATCCGACGGATATGATCAACGGTATTAAGGGGATTATCTACAACCCGTCGCGGGTGCGTTACCCGATGGTCCGCCTCAACTGGCTGAAGAAGCACAAGTACAGCGGTGATACGCGCGGCAATAATCGCTTTGTCCGGGTAACCTGGGATGAGGCGCTGGATTTGTTCTATCAGGAGCTGGAGCGGATCCAGAAAGACTACGGCCCATGGGCCCTTCATGCCGGGATGACCGGATGGCGGCAAACCGGCCAGTTTCATAGCTGCGGTAACCACATGCAGCGAGCAGTCGGTATGCACGGCCGCTTTATGACCAAGGTTGGTGATTATTCCACCGGAGCCGGACAGACCATATTGCCCTATGTCTTGGGGTCGACCGAGGTTTACGCACAGGGAACCTCATGGCCGGATATATTGGCCAACAGCAAAACGATTATTTTGTGGGCCAATGATCCGGTGAAGAATACCCAGGTAGGCTGGCAGTGCGAGACCCATGACTCCTATGGCTATTACGAGCAACTGAAGGGCAAAATAGAGAAAGCCGAGATCAAAGTGATCTCTATCGATCCGGTACGCTCGAAAACCCAGAATTACCTTGGTTGTGATCAACTCTATGTGAATCCACAAACGGATTTGCCGCTGATGCTGGCCATTGCCCATACCCTGTATAAAGAGGAGCTCTACGATAAAAAGTTCATCGAGACCTATGCCCTGGGTTTTGATAAGTTCATCCCTTATGTACAGGGTGAAACTAAAGACAAAGTCGAAAAGACACCGGAATGGGCCGAGCCGATTTGCGGTGTGAAGGCCGATCAAATCCGGGAGCTGGCACGGCTGATGGCCAAAGATCGGACGCAGCTGATCTTCGGGTGGGCTATTCAGCGTCAGCAGCATGGTGAGCAGCCTTACTGGATGGGGGCTGTCATAGCGGCGATGTTGGGACAAATCGGTTTGCCTGGCGGTGGTGTATCGTACTCTCATCATTACAGCGGAGTCGGAATTCCTCCGACTGGCGCGTCGGGGCCGGGCGGCTTTCCACGAAACCTTGATGAGGGTAAAAAGCCCAAGTGGGATAATGATGACTTTAAGGGCTACAGCAGTACTATCCCCGTGGCGCGCTGGGTCGATGCGATTTTAGAGCCAGGCAAGGAGATCAACTACAACGGCAGCAAAGTTAAGCTGCCCGAGACAAAAATGCTGGTAGTCAGTGGCTGTAACCCCTGGCATCACCACCAGGACAGGAACCGGATGAAAACGGCTTTTCAAAAGCTGCAGACCGTAGTGACCATTGAGTTTGCCTGGACGGCAACTTGCCGCTTTTCTGATATTGTGTTGCCGGCCTGTACCCAGTTTGAACGCAACGATATTGATCTCTATGGTGCTTATTCGGCATCCGGTATTTTGGCTATGCACAAGCTGGTAGATCCGCTATATCAGTCGAAGACGGATTTTGAAATCTTTACCGAGCTTTGTCGTCGGTTTGGCCGCCACAAGGAATTTACCCGCGGCATGGATGAAATGGAGTGGGTAAGACAGCTCTATGATGAATGCCGCGAGGCCAACAAGGCAAACTTCGAAATGCCGGAGTTTGATCAGTTTTGGGCGGATGGCGTAGTCGATTTCGGGGAAGGCAAGAACTTCATTCGTCATGCCGATTTCCGTCAGGACCCTGAAATCAATCCGCTGGGGACACCGTCGGGCTTTATCGAGATCTTCAGCCGTAAAATCGACCGCTTTGGTTATGAGCACTGTCAGGGACACCCGATGTGGTTTGAAAAGGCGGAGCGTTCTCACGGTGGTCCGAAATCAGACAAGTTCCCGCTCTGGCTTCAGTCTTGCCATCCCGATCAGCGTTTGCACTCTCAGATGTGTGAGTCGGAAGAGTACCGGGCAACCTATGCCGTTCAGGGTAGGGAACCCATTTATATCAGCCCTGAAGATGCCAAGCAGCGCGGAATAAGTGACGGCGATCTGGTCCGGGTGTATAACGATCGCGGCCAACTGCTGGCTGGTGCCCGGGTATCGAATGATTATCCACCCGGAGTGGTTCGTATCCATGAAGGTGCTTGGTACGGGCCGTTGAACGAAAAGGTGGGGGCGATTGATACCTATGGTGATCCTAACACTTTGACGATGGATATCGGCTCGTCGGAATTGGCCCAGGCGATCAGTGCCAATACGGTAGTGGTTGAAATGGAGAAATTTAAAGGCGAGGCGCCACCTGTTACTTCGTTTGGTGGTCCGATTTACGAGAGCTGATTACCATGTCGGTAAGAGCTACCGTGTGGTGGCTCTTTACCGATGGCTGCTTGATTGATTCTGGCGAGGGCACCGTTCTGTGATCATTCTATTTATGATGGCGGTAAGCCTTGCTATACAATAAACAAGTATTGAATTTACACCAATTATAAGTAGTAAGTAGTAAGTAGTAAGAAGTAACATGAAGCCTCAACAACAAGATATTTCCGCAATAAGTAAACCCACGGCACCTGTATACGGTGTTGGAGACAGTACCCTGCAAGCGGCTGGTGGCGAAGCGGGTGTGAAAAAGCTGGTCGATGCGTTCTATGAGTATATGGATACTCTGCCAGAAGCCGAAATAATCCGGGCAATGCATGCCGAGGATCTGACTGAATCAAGAGAAAAGCTGACGACATTTCTGGTCGGCTGGATGGGAGGTCCGTCTCGCTATGCTGAAAAATACGGCAGCATGAATATCCCCGGCGCTCACCGCCACCTGGCGATAGGTGTGGCTGAAAAAGAAGCCTGGCTGCTCTGTATGCAAAAAGCCCTGGATGATCAGGGATACGAGGAAGTGTTCAAGCGCTATGTGATGGTTCAGTTATCATTTCCGGCTGAGATGTGCCGGAATCGATAACTCATAGCAGTTGCTCATTGATGCTAAAAAGGTGGAGTATTGCTACTCCACTTTTTTATTGCTTCCGTTACGGATTGTCCCAGTGTTGGCGAAAGAACTCGTCTATCGCTTCAATGGCCTTTTCGACGAATTCATCCCAGTCATAGGGCTGAATTCTTCTCGCTTGGTTAAGCGTATGTCGGGCAAAACTGGCCATATTTTCTGCCTTCAGCTAATGCCGGGTTTTATGTTGTGGCATTAATAATTATAGCTAGTCAGTCGGTGCACTGTATTGGCAAAGAAGCGGGAGTGCTTGCCTAGGCGACTAGCTCGGGAGCGTCTTCCTGGGCCCATTGAATACATTGTTCGGCTAGGATATCGAGTGAGTCCAGACAACACTCAGGACGAGCCTGGGTTTGCTCGGCCAGCGCAACAGGAATTTCGGTACAGCCAAAGATGACGGCTTCCGCACCGCGCTCCAGCATTGCCTCAAATACGGGCAGCATTAGTTGCTTGCCGAGTTCGACGTCGCCGGCTTTGACGGCATAAATGCCATCCATAACAGCCTGCTGCTCAGACTCAGATGTTTCGAGCGCATTGATCTGCTGCTGGGCCAGTTTGGACTGGTACATCCGAGTCATCATGGTTGCGGTTGTGGCAAGTACACCCACTTGACGGTATTGGCGTTCTTTGGCTTCATTCACGACACTGTCGATAATGCTGATAGTGTGGACATTACACAGTTGGGTCAGGCGGGGATACCAGTAATGAGCCGTATTGCAGGGCATAACAATGCATTCGGCGCCAGCCTGTTGCAGCTGCTCCATTCCCTGTTTCAGTACCGGGAAGGGATCTTCACCATTGCTGATCAGGTAAGCGGTGCGATCCGGGATCTGCGGGTTATTACTAACAAGCATTGGAATATGCTGCTGATCATTGTGAGCAGGTGTTCGAGAAATAATCTTTTGCATAAATTCAACCGTTGCCAATGGCCCCATGCCACCAAGAATTCCTAATTTTCTGCTCATGCTCTCATTCCTGCAGTATTTTTAACTGTGTTTACTATAAGACGGCGTTATTTTGATGAGAAATGCCGTTGCTGGGCCTGTCATGCCTGATCGGTATGGGTAATTGTCAAAAATGTGATCACTGGTGGTTGAAATATGTCTGTCTAATAATACGGCTTCGTTATACTGCATTTTTTCACTACGCAAATAGTTATGAATATAGAAAGTAAGTGGCTGGAAGATTTTCTCGCTCTCGCTGATGTCCGGAATTTTTCGCAGGCTGCGCAGATTCGCAATGTGACCCAGCCCGCTTTTAGTCGTCGAATCAAAGCGCTGGAACAGACTGTCGGCGCAGAACTGATTGACAGGAGCAAGACTCCGGTTGCCCTGACCCCAAGTGGCCGTCTGTTCCGGATCACGGCCCGCACCCTGATTAATCAAATGATGGACGGCGTTGGCCAGTTGTCGGATTTATCCAAGCTGGGCGGCAATATCGTCCGCGTTGCCGCAGCGCACTCGCTGGCAACCAATCTGGTGCCTTCTATTCAGCCCAAGCTGCTGGCCGGTAAGCACAGTCCGTTATTGAGTGTTGAGGCCATTGATGTTGATCAGGCGATTGAAGAGCTACAGGAAGGGGGGTGTGACATATTGCTGGCTTTTGACGATGAGCTGTTAAGGTTGCCGCCATACCAGTCTTTGCAGATTGGACAGGCTGAATTGCTACCGGTCTGTGCATGCGACAGCGATGGTCAGCCGCTCTATCAAATCAGTAATAACAAGGAGCTTCCCTGGCTGGCCTATAGCCCAAGTTCTTATATGGGGCGACAGGTTGAAGCCATCCGAGATCAGGTGAACCTGAAGGCCGTGTTCTTGTCATCAATGACAGACCTGCTAAAAGTACTGGTACTGCAGGGGCAGGGCGTGGCCTGGTTACCTGACTATGCCATACAGGAAGAGTTGGCGAGCGGTAAAGTCGCTGTAGTTGGAGAGCCACATTTAAGGTTGCCTATTACCTATTATGCCTATCGATATCAAGCCCGGCTTCATCCTGCGGGCGAACAGGTCTGGCAGACCCTTCGTACCTTGATAAGCCGCTAGCCGGTAAAGGAGAAGATATTCTGACCAATTCCAAATGGGAATAGATTATCGTCCTATGTTTCGCTATTCGTCGTCAGGCCACAGTGATAACTTTTCCGCTCATTCAGTCAGACAGTAAAGAGACGCAACTAAATGGAATTTTCCATCGATATTATTGCCCTGCTATTTTTGGTGGCAGGTTTGGCC
>NZ_JAKRFQ010000690.1 GCF_022347985.1 Photobacterium sp. OFAV2-7 | reverse complement strand
CCCTCAGTGGAAACCAGTTTTCCATCCTTAACCACAGCGTACAGTGGGCCCATACGAGAAGCAGTCAGAACACCTTTGCCCTGTGACTTTGCGTTAGCGTTCAGAGGAACAAGCGAAGAGATGGCTAAAGCACCTGCTGCTGCACCAGACCCTTTAAGAAAACTACGTCGGGTAAGATTGTCCATAGTGATTTTCCTTTTATTTTTGTAATACGATTAATGGTCAGACCCTGCGACATCTTTCGCATGGTTCTGGAAATACTTGGTTAGGATCTCAAGGTCGAGTTCGGAGATATCGGTTCGCTCTCCCATCCCTTTGGCAACAGGTCCCCATGCATTCACGGTAAAGTGGGTGGCCGGGATCTTTGCATGGCAGGCAGAGCAGTAAACATTGTCCAGCTCTTCGGCATAAGCCCATAAAGATTCAGAAGAAGGCAGCACCGGTGAGCTGATAGTTGCTGTCAGCTCTGCGCGTCGCCACTTATTGCCGTACTCATCTTCTTTATATTCACCGACCTTCAGCCCAGCCTGGCCAGCATCAGTCAACGAGGCAATTATCGAGCGCTGACCTTCTCCCATGTAGAGAACCTGTTCAGCCCCTTGCATCTGGTAGCCTTGTAGAAGTACTTGGCGTTCTGTGTCACTGGCACTTAGTACCTCAAGCGCTACGGCAGGATTGATGCGACCAAATTCCCCCATTTCAGCACTACTTACCGTATACACATGTTTTGCCGATTCTGGTGTGTTCTCGGTTTCAGACACTAGATTGTCGTAAGCTTCAGAATCCATTTCTGCGACGGGCGGGAAGTGGGCTACACCTTTATGGCAATCGATACAGGTCAGATTATTTGCCCCACCATAATCGTGCATTTTGATCGCATCCTCCGACTGTTCGTAGGTGTCCATTGCATCGAGTTCATGACAAGAGCGGCAGGTAGCAGAATCATTACTTTTCATTTGATCCCACACCATCTGAGCCATTTCCATACGGTGTTCTTCGTATTTTTCCTCATCATCGATCTTGCCGGTGACAAATTCGTGATAGATATCTTTCGACGCGCGGATCTTAGTCCAGACATAACCAATCGGATCAGACGGGATATGGCAATCTGAACACTCGGCACGGATGCCTTTCGCGTTAGAGAAGTGGATAGAGCCCTGATACTCCTCATAAGGGATTTGCATGGTATGGCAGGACAAGCAGAATTCGGTATCGGAAGTACTGTGCATAATTACCTGTGTGCCACCTAAGGTAACCCAGCCAACTGCCAGACCAATCAACAGAACTACAATTGTTTTTTTCATTTTCACTACACTTCGTTCGTTATCTTTTAATCCCTTCGAAAAGGAAATGAGAAAGTTTTCAAGCTAAAAGGATGCTTCTATCGAGGGAAAATTAACTTAAAGGAGGGATGTGAAAGCCATCAAAAGTACACGTACCCAAGGTACAGAACTTCAACAAACGGTGCCGGCTTTCCGCCTTTTCATTCCAATATTTTATTAACCCTGTTCGCTGTATGGGATAATTGTACGCTATAAAGGAATTTTAGATCAAGACAACGGATGCCGCCTTTTGGTAAGCGAATAAACTTGTATATATAAATCAATGAGTAAAATTAATTTTTAGTTCAGAAGATCTGTTTTGAGACTTGCTCAGTTCTCTGAATTACTCGGCTTTCATTAACTAATCAGCTCAGAAACAGGTGCGCTTTTCCCCTTGTCTTTAGCTTTAATGACGTAATAACGGACAACGACGACACCGCACACAACTGCACCTGTATAGCCACAGTAGGTCATGATGTAATTCAGTAACGTCTGGAAAGAAATGAAGAGAGCTACAAAGTAGACCCCGATACCTGCGACCACACAGGACAGCTGGTACTTTAAGCTCCTTTCATCTCTAATGAACATTGATACACAGGTCCAGATAATAGGACACATCGTACTATATATAGCAACAAGGACGATGACGGCATATATCCCCCCTATCGCACCAAAGAGATTGTTAGCCAACAACAGGTTAGGAATAGGAGCAAGAGTAGCCGCCTTGATGTTACCGATATGATTGAGTCCCATCACTATGTTGACAAAGGGGATCGCAAAGGCTGTGACACAAAGAATAATCTTGGTGTACTTAAAGTCATAGTCGCGAAGATCAGATCCCATACGGCCAACCAAAGCAGAGACAAGCAAGAGGCAGACTCCACCGTACGATAAACCGGACAACACAACGTTAGCACCGGCACGGGTGACCTGAACCTCACCGCTATTGATAGCAGCATTGCCTTCAGCCACTAGAGGGTAGTATTGGAAGGAAGAAGAAACACCGATGAGTAATGTAAAGCAAATCAGAGCAGGTCCAATCTTTCCGATAATCTCAATCATTTTGTTAAGTCCGGCCGCAGCCGTACCGGCAGAAATAATCACGGCTATAGCGCTACCGACAGCGACGGGCACACCCCACTGCTGATGCATGACATTACCAAAACCGGAAACCATGAACACGTAGGCGCAACCATTAAACGTCCATGCAAAGATCTCAAAAAACTTGCCGCCTACAGGTCCGGCATAAAACCTGAAAATACCGGCGACATCATCAATACCTCGGGTCCGGCCTGCATAAGCATATGCAGAATAAGAGAAGTACATCATAAAGAACGTGATAATGCCGATAAGGATGGAAGCCCATACGGAACCCCAACTGGCAAAAAACTGAACAGTCTCCTGACCAGTAGCAAAACCAGCCCCTATCAGGTAAGCAAACAGAGCACCAACCAGAACAGACTGCTTACCGATACTCATTTTTTTATTGCCCATAACTTTTACTTCCTAAAAGTCATATTCAACTTGATCACTACCACTTTTTTCGAAACAACTTATTGAA
>NZ_JAKRFQ010000689.1 GCF_022347985.1 Photobacterium sp. OFAV2-7 | reverse complement strand
GGTGCACTTTCAGTGCTGGATGAGAACGGGATCAGCGCCCCTGATCAAATGTCGTTAATCGGCTTTGATGATGGTCTCATTGCCAAATACCTGCATCCAAAACTCACAACAGTACGTTACCCAATTCAGATGATGGCAGAACAAGCCGCCCTGCTTTCACTTCGACTGGCAAAAGGAGGCAACGTTGAAAGTGAAACACGAATGTTTGTGCCCACTCTGGTCCGCCGCTTATCAGTAAGTAAAACTGAGAGTTAATTTATATAAGCAAGGTTACACGTGATTTAGAATTGACCAATAACAAAGCCCCTACTGAAATATCAGTTGGGGCTTTTTACTATCTGTTTAGCTAGGGGAAAATTGACCTAAACTTCCGAAAACCGATAAACGGTACTATGTTGATAACTTTGTTCAGGTTTCAAAATGCACGACGGTTGTGGCCATTCAGGGTGATTTGGCGAATCGGGCAGAAACTGCGTTTCAAGTGCAAATCCAGCCAAATTAGCATATTGACTCCCTGAGCGGTTGGGGCAACCGATAAGAAAGTTTCCGATGTATAGCTGTATTGCTGGTTTTGTCGTCTCAATCTCCAACATGAGCTTACCATCCGGCGAAGTCGCCCGGGCAGCCACCGTCTCACCGCCTTGACATTCATCGTTAAGCAAGAAGGAATGATCATAACCTGACGCCCGTTTTTGATCCTCATCAGCCATATAATCCTGGCCGATAAGTTTACTTACCGTAAAATCAAACCCTGTATTGACAACAGGTTTCAATCCTTCCTGCGGAATACCTCTATTATCTGTTGGCAGATAATATGCGGCATTAATCTCCAACTGATGGGCTAGGCAGTCATGCCCTGCTTCCGCTCCCATTAAATTAAAATAGGCATGATTAGTTAAGTTTACCGGGCAGGGCTTATCAACCGTGGCGGAGTAGTGAATAGTTACCTCATTATCATCAGTCAGCTCATAGCGTACCCGGGTAGTGAGGTTTCCAGGAAAGCCCTGATCTCCGTCTGCCGATTGTAAAGAAAATATCAATACTTGTGGTTCTGCCAACTCCACTTGCCAACGACGCTGATCAAAACCATTTGGACCGCCGTGAAGACAGTTGCCCGCCTGGTTGGTTTTCAGCTGATAATCCTGCTCTTGATAACTGAACTGCCCGGCTCTGATACGGTTGGCATAACGACCAACCGTCGCACCAAGATAGGCCATTTGCTGCTGATGTTGTGGCATAGAACTAACTCCCAGCAACACTTCCCTGGACTGGCCTTCCACCAGCACCTGACAGCTCAACCAGGTTGCCCCGATATCCATAAAAGTGACGGTCATGCCTTTTGCATTGGTCAGGCTAAACACCTGGGCTGGGCGACCATCATAGGCCGCCTCTGCTGTCATGGATTCCTTTAAGTTATTTTCTACCGCCATAGTCACACCTCACCCGGCCTAAGCCGCTACCGTATTTAATACGTTAACTACGCCGGCGCCTGCCATGGCTTTGCAAACATAAATCGTTTCTTTTAGACCAGTTTCTGCTTCATACGTCGCTTCGATGGCCGCCTTTACTTCATCAACGAGCGCTGGCGGCATGATTGATACCACACAACCGCCGAAGCCGCCGCCGGTCATGCGTACACCGCCCTGTTCCCCAATCACTTTCTTCACTGTTTCTACAATAAAGTCGATTTCAGGAACTGTAATTTCAAAGTCATCGCGCATTGAAGCGTGGGATTCAGCCATCAGCTCCCCCATGCGCTTCATATCATCATTGCCCAGTGCAACAGCGGCTTCTTCTGTACGATCGTTTTCAGTAATAACGTGTCGAGCGCGCTTAGCTACCGTCTCGTCTAACTCTGCAACACGGGCATTGAACTGCTCGATAGTCACATCACGTAAGGCTTCCACCTCAAAGATACGTGCGGCTTCTTCACACTGCTCGCGACGAGTGTTGTATTCGCTGTCTACCAAGCCGCGCTTTTTATTAGAGTTGATGATCACAACCGCCATGTCTTCTGGCATAGAAACCGCTTTGGTTTCTAGCGAACGACAGTCGATAAGCAGTGCGTGGTTCTCTTCACCTTCAGCAGAAATTAACTGATCCATGATACCGCAATTACAACCAACAAATTCGTTCTCCGCTTGTTGGCCAATTAGGGCAACCTCCTGCTGAGAGATAGACAGATTGTACAGTGTTTTGAATGTCTGACCGATTACCACTTCAAGTGCAGCAGATGAACTGAGGCCGGCCCCCTGCGGTACGTTACCGCTGACAGAGATATCAGCACCACCGAACTTGTAACCACGACCACGTAAACACTTCACCACCCCCTTAATGTAGTTGATCCACATACAGTCTCTGTCGAAAGTAATCTCTTCAGTCAAATCAAATTCTTTTGTTTCGTTGGCATAATCCACAGAAACAACACGAACGATGTTATCACTACGACGTGCAGCAGCAACGATTGTCTGGTAGTCAATCGCACATGGTAGAACGAAGCCGTCATTGTAGTCTGTGTGCTCACCAATTAGATTTACACGACCAGGTGCTTGAACAATATGCGTGGCCTTGTAGCCTAGTACATCAACAAAGGACGCACTCACCGCATCAATTAATGTTTGGGATTTAGGATTGGTCATTTTTTAATTCCTGCTAAGTTCTGCTTATTGTTCACGAAAGTGGATATCGCTTAGTGCGCGTAGTTTGTCTGCCGCCTGTTCAGCAGTCAGGTCACGCTGGCTTTCTGCCAACATTTCGTAGCCCACCATAAATTTACGTACAGTCGCAGAGCGAAGCAGTGGTGGGTAGAACAATGCATGAAGCTGCCAATGGCCAGTTGATGTGTCGCCTTCTTTGAAGAAAGGCGCATAGTGCCAGCCCATTGA
>NZ_JAKRFQ010000688.1 GCF_022347985.1 Photobacterium sp. OFAV2-7 | reverse complement strand
TGCACAGATTGGTCTGGTACTTTTGATTGCCCTGGCCGCGAAGAACGCCATCTTGATTGTCGAATTTGCGAAAATTGAGCGGGAAGAAAAAGAGCTGGACATTGAGCAGGCGTCGGTCCGTGGTGGTAAATTACGTTTCCGTGCGGTTAACATGACATCTTGGTCATTTATTCTCGGCATCACACCATTGATATTTGCTTCGGGCGCTGGTCATATTAGCCAGAACTCTTTGGGCATCTCACTAACAGGCGGGTTGTTATGCGTATTACTGGCAGGTACCTTCCTGATCCCTGGTTTCTTTGCGCTGGTCCAACGTCGCCGAGAGAAATTCCATGGCGGGTCAACAAAAGTTGTTGCGCTTGAAGATACTTAATTTAACACAAAACTATTAATGCAAAAGGGCTCCTAATGGAGCCCTTTCTATATTCTTAGAAGCTGTGTTGTTAGCGATGACGGCGCATAAGGCCAATTAGCGATAGCAGGCCAAGTCCCCATAGCGGCACAGAGCCACCAGATGAACCACCGGAAGAACCAGAGCTTTTTGGTCGGTCTTCAACGACTATAAATGGATCCTGGCTTAAGGTTGGGGTAGGGATCGCCGAAAGACTAAAAGATGGGTTACTGTCTTCCGCCTGAATTGTCGTTTCTATCCAGCTACGGTACGAGGCTAACTGCGAGTACTGCCCGTTAAGCTGGAAAGCCGGGTTATCTGCATTGTCATTTTTGTCGCTACATTTAGCACCATTACTCGTCACACCGACAAGGCGTAAGCCCTTGTCAGTATCAGCAATCGCGCTTGGGTTCTGCCAAATGATTGGCCCGCCAGAATCCCCGGCACAGACATCCTTGATCAAGCCTGCAATATTGGTGTCAGCACAGACAAAACTGTCGTTGTCCGTCATCGTATTATTGCACTGGTCATCCGGGATACCGCCAAGCTTGACGACCTGAAGCTCTTTTGGTGAGTCTCCATTGGTGACAGTGTCACCCCATCCGGAAGCGATCAGGTTTCCTCTGGAATCAGCACCGGCTACCCAGGTATTGGCAAAGTCCTGATCAGCAGCTGCTTGTTCGGCAGCGGTTGCAATTTTGATCGGTTGGGCGACGCTATATAGCGAGCGATCAACACGGAACAGGGCCACATCATGATTGATGTTAGTGTCATCATAGTTTGGGTGTGCAATACGTTTAACGACGTTGAACTTATATTTATCATCCAGTTGGCTGAAATCGCCCTGTGGAATATTAGAGGTTCCGGCAACCACAACATTCCCAATTTGGATAATGTTACAGTGAGCAGCCGTTACTACCCAGTTTTCACTGATAACAACAGCGCCACAGCCGGTAGAGTCAGTAAAGGTTTGCTTTATCGCAGCTTGCCAAGGCAGTAATAAACTGCCGTAGGAGGAGGCATCGTTACCGTTGATGACTTTAGTTTCCGGGGTGGCAGCACTACTTGGTGTTGAAGCTATCGCAAGAAGAATAGCTGTCGCCCCAATGGTTGTTTTATACATCCTGTTACCTAGTGAACGTCGTTTTTTATTGCAGCTAACTATATATAGGCAAAGCGAATAAGTCTATACAGATAGCTTCGTTATGTGCTGTATGTTGTTGCATGAAAAATAAGTTGTGCTGTGGATGCTAAATCGAAAACTGTATTATTTCTGTGCAATGGGCAACCGAATCATTGAGCTGGCACAAAGACTCAACCATTGATGAGTGATTCCTGCAGGCTATATCGTTATGATGTTATTAGTTTTTCCAGAGTGAATTAGATAGTTATGGTATTTAGACATGTAATTGGTTTTGGCGTTGCCGGTAATTTTGCTGGTCACCTTGAGCAAGCAGGTGAAGCAAATGACTTTTTGACGGTTGAGGTGAAAGAAGCTGTTCAGCCAAAAGCAATTTTTCCATTTTATGTTCCTTCGGACAAAGCTGGGTTCTTGGCGACTTACCCATTATCCTCGGACACAATTACCCCACCGAATGAAGCGGATAACTTACAGATTGAGCCAGAAGTTGCGTTGCTTTGTGATTTTCAATATCAGGACAACAAAGTGGTTGGGTTAAAGCCGGTTAAGTTTGCAGCGTATAACGATTGTTCAATTCGTAAACCTAATGCCAACAAAATCAGTGAAAAGAAAAACTGGGGAGCGAGTACAAAAGGGATCGCCAGCCAGATGTTCGAGCTGGACGGGTTGACGGAGGGCGGCGAGCTTGATCGCTACCGAATTGCAAGTTTTCACCAGCGAGCTGATCAGGTAGAGCGATACGGTGAAGATAGCCCTGTGATCGGGTATAGCTATTTTCATGAAAAGCTGTTGGGTTGGATTGTCGACCGTATGAACAACCAACGGGATGTTGGTCCGACTGAAAACATCGCTGAACACCTCGCGAACGCAAGCTATCCCGAGCAGGCATTGATCAGTATCGGTGCAACCCGCTATACCGAATACGGTGAAACTACCTTCTTGCAATCTGGCGATACCAGTATGGTTGTTGTGTATGATGGCGAGAAATATTCCGCACAGGACATTGCGGCTATGGCCGAAAAGGCAGATTTCCCGCAGGATGGTATCTCTTCACTTATTCAGAAGGTTGTCTAGCCGCTGCGTATATTTCTCGTTTGTATTGATTTTGCGGTGTGCAGGGTAAGGGTGTTTGAAAGTGAGCAGATTTGAAGAAAAGACTAGCCAGCTATTAGTTGGCGACGAGTTACGAATGGCCTGTTTAGAGGCGGCGCGTACGCTAAAGTTGCCTGATTGGTATCTGGGGGCCGGTTTTCTGAGAAACGCTATCTGGGATCACCTGCATGGCAAAACGAGCATGACCCCGCTTAACGATGTTGATGTCGTCTATTTTGATGCAGAGGATACTTCGTTAAGAT
>NZ_JAKRFQ010000687.1 GCF_022347985.1 Photobacterium sp. OFAV2-7 | reverse complement strand
GCAACATGGCCTGATGAAAGAGCGTGAATTGTTTGTTCAGTTGTTTGATACCGAAGATCAAGCTGAAGGTGTGAAGGCGTTTTTGGACAAGCGTCCACCCCAATGGAAGAACAAGTAATCAAAATAATGAGGTAGACAATGGTTGGCAAAGTGAACTGCAGTGAGCTTGATTGTGTTGATGGGAACAAGATTGGGGTAGTGGAACTAGACAACCCAGCCTCGCTCAATGCGCTGACACTGGATATGCTCAGGCAACTGAAAGCAAAGCTGGAAGTATGGGAGAGCGATGAACGTATCGTGTGCGTCTTTCTGCATGGTGTTGGTGAGAAGGCGTTTTGCGCAGGAGGTGATGTCCGCACCATGTATAACATGATGCGTGCTGCGTCAGAGAGAGAAGATCAGGCCGAAATGACAAAGCAATTTCTGACAGAGTACTTTACGGTTGAATACGGCTGCGATTACTTAATTCATCGCTACAGCAAGCCGGTGATAGTGTGGGGGGAAGGAATAATAATGGGGGGCGGGATGGGCCTCTATATGGGTGCCAGCCATAGAGTCACGACGCCCACCTCCAGGTTGGCCATGCCAGAGATAAGTATCGGGCTATATCCGGATGTTGGCGGAACCTGGTTTCTGAACAAACTTCCTGACGGTATTGGTATGTTTCTTGGGCTTACCGGCGCCCAAATCAACGCTACTGATGCGCTTGAATTAGGGATGTCGGAGCATATGTTAATACCCGAACAGAAGCAGTCAGTGCTTGAGAAGTTACAGGGTAGCAATTGGGTCAAAGGTAACAAAGATGCAGATGGTGATTTGACGTTCAACAAGGAGTTGGTCACAGAGATGTTGACTGGCTTTGCTGATACCGCAGACCCACATCGTCCGGTTAGTTATATCCGTCCATATTTTTCTCAGATTCAGCTCGCCTGTAAGGCGGACGATTTGGCTGGTATATCCCGCCAGATCATGTCGATTGAAGGAGATAGTCGCTGGCTGGAAAGAGCAAAAAGAACGCTTGAGGAAGGCAGCCCAATTACGGCCAATATTTGCTTTCGCCAGTTGACTCAATATCACCACTTGTCGTTGGAAGAGTGTTTCCGACTTGAATTAAGTTTATCTGTGCATTGCGGTTTACTTGGTGAGTTTGAAGAGGGAGTCAGGGCAAGATTGATAGATAAATGTGGTCAACCAGGTTGGCTATATACAACTTTGAGTGAAGTCGACCAAAGTGTCATTGACTCCTTGTTTACCCCGCTTTGGGATGAATCCGAGAATCCTCTGGCCACATTAGGTCAATCATTAACAATGAACTAACCAACATTATCTCTATTACGTAGGAGGTTTATCATGAGCACCATCGCGTTTATCGGGTTGGGTAACATGGGCAACCCAATGGCTCAAAATCTATTGAAAGCTGGCTGTACCGTAAGAGTTTATGATTTGAATACCGAGGCAGCACAAAAGCTTGAAAGCCACGGTGCCTTTGTTGCCTCGTCTCCTGAAGAGGTGGTAAAGGGAGTAGACATTGTTATTACGATGCTTCCTGCCGGTGAACATGTTAGGGCTGTTTATCTTGGCGATCATCATGGAGGTGTCGGTCTGCTCAACCTTGTTGATGATGATACTTTCCTGATTGACTCTTCGACAATTGATCCGGAGTCGGCTCGTATCGTGGCCACAGAGGCTGAAAAGAAGGGATTAGAGTTTGTTGATGCCCCTGTTTCCGGTGGTGTCGCCGGAGCACAAGCTGCAACACTGACGTTTATTGTTGGCGGTACTGACAGCGGATTTGAGAAAGCGCAAGAGACTCTTAAACATGTCGGAAAGAACATCTTCCATGCGGGTAAGGCTGGTGACGGACAAATGGCCAAAATATGCAATAACCTGATGTTAGGTATTTTGATGTCGGGGACGTGTGAGGCATTAAGCCTGGGCATTGATAACGGCCTCGACCCCAAAGTCCTTTCAGATATCATGCTGCAGAGTTCTGGGCGTAATTGGGCTCTGGAGCTGTATAACCCGTGCCCTGGTGTGATGGATAAAGCGCCTGCTAGCAACGCTTACCAGCCGGGGTTTATGAGTAAGTTAATGCTCAAAGATCTTGGTTTAGGGATGGATGCCGCCCTTCATAGCCAGTCGGCCATTCCGATGGGGGCTTTGGCCAGAAACCTTTATGCACTTCATAACGCAAAAGGCAATGAGTTACTGGATTTCTCCAGCATGTTCGAGTTCTACCGTGACAAGAAAAGCAACAATTGAGCCTAAATTCTATTCAGGGGAGGCAGACATATGGATTTGAAGCAGAGTGTCATTGCAATTACAGGGGCCGGGCAGGGGCTAGGCCAAATGATGGCAGTTACTTTGGCCCAGGCTGGTGCTGAGCTGGCTCTTATTGATGTCAATGAAGATGGCTTGAAGCAAACTAAGTCGCAGTGCCAGATGCTCAGTACCAAAGCGTTGATATATATAGCCGATGTAACCTGCGAGAAGGATGTTGAAGACGTTTTCTCGAGTGTGATTGATGATTTTGGTCAGTTAAACGGGCTGGTAAACAACGCCGGGGTATTACGCGATGGCTTACTGGTTAAGCAAAAAGAAGGTGAGATCAGCAAGATGTCACTGGAGCAATTCAAGACTGTGATGGATGTGAATGTGACCGGGACTTTCTTGTGTGGTCGAGAGGCTGCCTTACAGATGGTTGCTTCCGAAAGCCAAGGAGCAATCATTAACATCTCCAGTGTTTCCCGAGCCGGTAATATCGGTCAGACCAATTATTCGGCCTCAAAAGCCGCCGTCGCCACCATGGCAGTGTGCTGGGCGAAAGAGCTTGGAAGGTATGGTATTCGTGCAGCAGCAGTTGCTCCCGGGATTGTGCAGACAGCGATG
>NZ_JAKRFQ010000686.1 GCF_022347985.1 Photobacterium sp. OFAV2-7 | reverse complement strand
GTGATGATTTCAAGCCTGGCTAACCCTTATTGGCGCCGTGCATTTTGGCAGGTGCGAAGAGTTCCGATCTACTAAGAGTTCCGATTTACTAACTAATAGATGTTTTTGCGGTTTTAAATGTAAAAATGAGCCCGGGTTCTCGCAAAAACGGCCAACGCCTCCCATACTTTTGCTGTAGGAATTATTTCCTGGAGGTGATTATGGCCATGGCAATTACAGTAGGGCAATTCCTCAATAGTCATAATGTGGATTTTAGCCTTACCCAACACCGTCATACCGACACATCTTTCAGTTCTGCTATCTCTGCGCACGTCCCGACTTCGCAAGTGGCGAAAGCCGTTATGCTCAAAGATCAGAATGGTGAATACCTGATGGCTGTCGTTCCGTCTAACCGGCGGGTAATGATCGACAAAATTGGCCGGATGATGGGTAAACAGTATTTCTTGATCGGCGAGCACGAACTACCAGAGATCTTTCAGGATTGCGATCCTGGGGCTGTCCCTTCATTAGGACAAGCTTACAAGGTAAATATGTTGGTAGATGACCTATTGCTTGAGCAAGATGAACTCTATATCGAGTCGGGGGATCACGAAAATTTGATCCACTTGGATAACAAGCAATTCCATAAAGTTATGCATGATATTCCGCACGAAAATATCAGTGGATATCGAATGATGTTTTCTCACGAACAGGAGAGCCGAAGAGGCTGGGATTGGGAATAATCATTTAGCTGGCTGACAAGATAATGTACATGTTGTGATTAGGAAAACACCCGCAAGATTGGTCAATCTCGCGGGTGTTTATTGTGTAGCTTATTGGTTAAGCAGCATTCTTAGCCATAGTCCCGGTGGTGTACTGAAACCGGTGGTGGCAGAGGTTATTTTTCCTTCCTTGATGATGACGACTGTCGGGGTGGCTGTTATTCCCCATTCGCGCCCCAGTTCACTACGGTTATCATTGATCACCCGGAATGAATAGTCATGGCTTTCAACGAAGGCATTGAGCCGTCTGTTGTCACCGGATGACAGGGCAATGGTGACTACCTCGAAGTGATCGCTCATCCAGTCAACGGTCGGGGTAACAAACTTACACGCCGCGCACCATGTTGCCCAAAAATAGACCATCACAGGCTTTTCATGGCTCAGGGTAACTAGGTTGATGTGCTCGCCTTGAGTTGTTTGAGTAACAAGCTGAGGAATGTGTCCTTCCGGCATATCCTGGCTTCGCCAGTAGTCCATCAAGGTGCTGAAGGTGACAAACATAATAATGACCAACACGGCTTCTTTCAGCCAGTGTCTGGCCCTTCGCTTTTTCTTCGCTGGCTTGTGAGATGATGTAGGCTGCTCGTCCATTAATTACTCCTGTCCGCCAGCTGTCTTTATTGTCTGCATGACTTCTTCGTTGCTTAAAATAACCGGTAGCGGGAGTCCCTGTGGTGCATTCGGGCCATAGACAATATTGAACGGCACACCGAAACGTCCATTGGACTGAAGGTAGCCTGTGACGTATTCAGACGGTCTGGTCCAGTCACCACGCATCAGAACGATGTTATCTTCTCCGAGTTCGGAATAGACAGGATCCTGCAGCAATACACCAATCTTGTTGGCTTTGCAGGTTATACACCAGTCGGCGGTCACATCGACAAACACCGTTTTTCCCTGACTGACCGCCAGCTCAATCTGCTTGGTGTCTAAAGGCTGCCAGGCATGATCTGCAGGAAGAGGCTTAGCCCATTGATCGGCGGTCACACTGCCTAGGAGCAAGCTGCCAGCAGTACCAAAGAGCAGAAATGCCAGAGTCAGAATAACAGGCTTACGGCCTTTGACGTTGCCCAGCCGCCATAGCAGAGCAATCACGAGTACGACACCGACACCAGAGACCACCCAGAGACTAAAGAAATTAGCCATCAGGCTAAGCAGCCACAGACTAGTTGTCAGTATCATAAAGCCGAACAGGGTTTTCAGTTTGTTCATCCACGCGCCGGGTTGGGGCAGTAGTCTGGCAACTGTCGGGAAAGCGGCAATAACCAGCCAGGGAGCTGCCATACCGATAGCTAGTGCGGTAAATATTGCGATTAGCGTAATGATGTCGGCGCCGAGCGCAAATGCCACGGCAGTTCCCAGGAAAGGGGCGCTGCAGGGCGTGGCCAGCAAGGTGGCAAACATGCCCTGGATGAAGTGACCGGCATAGGAGCTGTCACCGCGTGAGGCGAGCCAGGTATTGGTATTGCTGGACAGGCGGATTTCGAACAGGCCGAACATGTTAGCCGCAAACAAGCCGGTGATCAGCACCATTGCCGCAATGAAGTAGGGGCTCTGGAATTGCACTCCCCAGCCAAGCGCCTGACCTGAGAGTTTTAATACGATCAAAAAGCCGGCGAGCAGCCAGAAGGAGACAAGAATACCGGCTGCCGATGCAAGAAACTGAGTACGGATTTGACGCTGTTGAAGTGTCTTGGCTGAAATCACAGTGCTGAGTTTCATGCCGAGTACCGGAAGGACACAAGGCATGACATTGAGAATAAGCCCACCTAGCAATGCAATGGCGATAACTTCGAGCAGGCTTACGCTGCTGTTTGCAGGGAGCGGTAAATCTGAGACGACACCGGGGATCTCCACGGCGATGTCATTGTCACTGATGGTCGCATTCAATGTCTGATTGAGCAGGTTCGGTGTACCAAACCAGCTGGTGACTTTCAGCTGGGCAATAAGCTGATTGCCGTCAATACGGATTGAAGGGGTACGGAATGACGAGTCCATGGCCTGCTGCGAGCTACCGTCGATAAATACGTCGGGCTGTTGCCATCCCTGAGGGTTGGTGGCGACAACAGACAGGGTCCGGCTGCCGGCATCCCAGGAGATTTGATCCAGTGAAATGACGCTTGATTGTTTAGG
>NZ_JAKRFQ010000685.1 GCF_022347985.1 Photobacterium sp. OFAV2-7 | reverse complement strand
CTTCCCACTCTCCGGAAATCCCGCGGGAAGCCAGTTCTGACGTCGGCAGACGGCGGTGAGGATTCGACGGACCCGCCATATTGCGAGAAACTGCCGACAAATCAAATTCCAGCACACGTTCGTATTTGGCACTCTCCAAGTCGTCAGCCCACAGGCCAGTTTGCTTGGCATATTGTTCCACCAGCTCAACTTGCTGATCGTCACGACCTGTTAGCTTGAGGTAGTTGATGGTCTGCTCATCTATATAGAACATACCTGCCGTGGCGCCATATTCCGGTGTCATATTGGAGATGGTGGCACGGTCACCGATGGTAAGATCTTTCGCCCCTTCGCCAAAGAATTCCAGATAGGATGAAACCACACGCTCGTTGCGAAGGAACTCGGTAATAGCAAGAACAATATCGGTAGCCGTAATACCCGGCTGGCGTTTACCTGTCAGGTTAACACCGACAATATCCGGCAGGCGCATCATAGAAGGACGGCCCAGCATAACCGTCTCAGCTTCAAGGCCACCCACCCCAATGGCAATGACCCCCAATGCATCAACGTGCGGGGTATGGCTGTCGGTACCTACACAGGTATCCGGATAGGCAATCCCGTTCTTGGCCTGAACCACAGGCGACATCTTCTCCAGATTTATCTGGTGCATAATGCCGTTACCCGCCGGGATCACGCTGACATTTTCAAATGCGGTTTTACACCACTCGATAAAGTGGAAACGGTCTTCATTACGGCGCTCTTCAATTGCACGGTTTTTATCGAATGCTTCGGGATCAAAGCCTGCGTGCTCAACAGCCAGTGAATGGTCGACAATTAACTGAGTTTCCACCACCGGATTGACTTTCGCCGGATCGCCACCTTGATCAGCAATGGCATCGCGCAGACCAGCCAAATCGACTAGTGCTGTTTGCCCCAGGATATCGTGACAAACCACGCGTGCCGGATACCATGGGAAATCAAGGTCACGCTTGCGCTCGATGATCTGCTTCAGGCAGTCTGTCAGTGAATCGGGATCACAGCGTCTGACCAGTTGTTCGGCCAACACGCGCGAGGTGTAGGGAAGGGTCTCGTATGCACCCGGCGATATCTCGTTGACGGCTTCTCGGGTATCAAAGAAATCCAGTCCGCTGCCTGCAAGAGGCTTACGGTATTTTGTATTAATATTCATAATTTACATCCGTGAATTTACTGCTCGCAGAGCTATCTGGCGATGATCCCTCCCCCAATCCGCAGGGGGAGAGAATCAGCAGGGATACGCCTTCACTCGAAGTCTGTATTCAAGCGTTAACTGCGCTCTTCAATTGGCAGCCAATCCTGATGCTCCGGTCCTTCATAGTCGGCACTCGGACGGATAATCCGGTTATTGGCACGCTGCTCATACACGTGGGCAGCCCAGCCAGTGACACGGCTCATCACGAAGATGGGGGTGAACAGTTTGGTCGGTATCCCCATGAAGTGATAGGCCGAGGCATGGAAAAAGTCAGCATTACAAAATAGCCCTTTCTCCCGCTTCATCACCTGCTCGACACGCTCGGAAACCGCATACAAATGGGTATCGCCAACATCGGCAGAGAGTTTCTCCGACCATGCTTTAATTAAAGCATTCCGGGGGTCGGATTCACGGTAAATTGCATGACCAAAGCCCATTATTTTGTCTTTGTTGGCCAGCATCTGCATGATGCCAGCTTCAGCTTCATCGGCTGTCTGCCACTGTTCGATCATCGCCATCGCCGCTTCGTTGGCACCGCCATGTAACGGACCACGCAAGCTACCGATAGCCGCCGTGATACAGGAGTGAAGATCAGACAAGGTCGAGGCACAGACACGGGCTGTAAAGGTCGAGGCATTAAACTCATGCTCGGCGTACAGTACCAGCGAGCAATGCATCACCTGCTTGTGAAGCTCCGACGGCGCTTTGCCTGTCAGCATCTCGAGGAAGTAACCACCGATGCTGTCTTCACTACTATTGGCCGTGTCGATACGAACACCGTCATAACTGTAGCGATACCAGTAACAGATAATGGCCGGTAACATGGCAAGCAAGGTGTCGGTTTTCTCGTCCTGCTCGGCAAAATCGAGCTCCTGATCGAGATTACCCAGCATTGAACAACCGGTGCGCATTACATCCATCGGATGGGCATCAGCAGGGATCGCCTCCAGCACCTGGCACAATGCCGGTGGCAAGCCGCGGGCTTTCTTCAATACTTGTTTGTAGCTGTCCAGTTCTGCCTGAGTCGGTAACTTACCCTTGAGTAGCAAATAAGCGACTTCCTCAAACTCGGCATAGTTGGCCAGATCCGTAATGTCATAACCTCGGTAAGTCAGCCCGGTACCGGTTTTGCCGACAGTACATAGTGATGTTGTTCCGGCACTCTGACCTCGCAGGCCCGCACCACCCAATGCTTTTTTGTCTTCGCTCTTGTTGTCCTTATTCGTATCAGCTACGGCTATCGCAGTCATAGCAGACTCCTTATTTGCTTCACGTTAATCCATTGCCTTTCTTGAAATACAAGTGATAAAAACCCTCGTACCCGTCGAAATGGCAGCGACTGAATCAGTACTAAATAAATAGTCAATTATTGGTAATATTAAAAAATATTAATTTTCTTGGGCTTCCCGCTTTTTAGCGTTATGGCTTCCTTGCCTAGTTCTTATTATTTACGTTGTTATCTATATTTTTATTATTGGGGTTTATCTTGTTGTTTTTGCACCTACATAAAGCGATGCACTATCTACTACACTCTTTGTTTTCAGCAGGCTTATTTCCGCTTACTTTTCACTAAATAGTTTATCGAGCTTCTGCTCATAGTCGTGGTAGCCTAAATAATGGTAGAGCTGCTCACGAGTTTGCATTTGATCCACCACATTACGCTGGTGACCGTCTTTCCTTATATGCTGA
>NZ_JAKRFQ010000684.1 GCF_022347985.1 Photobacterium sp. OFAV2-7 | reverse complement strand
GCAATAATGACACCGACAGCAAGCAGACCAAGTATGATCTTGCCCACAACACCACCATGCTCAAGACGATCTTTCAGCTCAGGCGAGTTAGCCAGTTGCTCCAGCATGATGCCGCGAGACGGGTCGACAACCGCTGTTTGCAACCCTGATTGCACCAAGCTATTAAGGCTCGCATAGGCTGGCCCGCCTTCTGGTTGTTTCAGGTATGGCTTAGCAACTTGTCGTTTGCCGTCCCACGCCAGGTAACCTTGCTCACCAATCAAACCAATACTACCCAATCGGTAGGCTTGCGTATCAGACTGGTAGCCTTCCCCGTTGATATAAGGAACCGATACATCACGTAGCTCTGAGCTTGCCGTGATCTGATCGGTCATTCCCAGCCACAGGCCATTAAGCTGAGACATCGATGGCAAAGCTTTGGCATCAACAATTTGTTCAACTACAGAATGGTAGCCTTTGCGATCGGCGCTGGTGACCGAGAACGCCATCTCTGCATCAAGATCTTTGGCAGCTTGACGTACAACACCAAAAAGCTCCCCCAGGCTGCCCGTTTCAAGGCGAAGCTGCTCTTCCAGCTGTGCCAACTTGTTCTCATTGTTGCTGAATGTCTCGCTAAGCAGCTCTGTTTCTTTCTGCAACTGGCTACGCTGTGCTTTTAAGGCAGCCAGTTTTGCTTTGACCTGCTTTTCCGTTAATTTAAAGCCTGCTTCACGCTCGGCATTGTGAGTCGCTTGTACTTTCTGCGCCTGTTGTGTTTTTTCGACCAGCGAGTCAGTGGCAGAGGCAGTAAACGGAAGTGTAAATAGACATAGAGCTGTTGCTAACGCTTTGATTTTCATTATTTCGTCTCCACGTTAACAGATACAGGCAAGGTGATCAGACTCGGAGCGGCCTGCTTTGAGGCGATGGCATACGCCTTATCGATATCGGTAGAGAACTGCGAATCAAGTGCCTGCCAGTCGTTCTGGCTGTCATTCCACGCCCAGTAGCGTTTACCGTCCAGGCTACGAGCCACAAGCGAAATACGGCCCAGATACAGCAGATCAGCTTCTATCTTTTCCTGTTCGGAAAGCGCTACCTGCCCCTGGAAAATTCCCATCTTAGTGCCGTAATCCATTTCAATCTGGTAAGACTCCAGAATACGACGATACTTCTCTGCATCACTGATATCAGCCTGCGCCATCATCAGCTCTAGCTTGGCAATACGAGCCAGACGCTGGTCATGACGAATAGGCTTGTCATTGGCAACAATGTCTTTCAACCCTTCGATCATGTTGTACATCAAAGGCACAACGCCTTGTCGCGTCTCCTTGATGCCCGTGATCTGCTCATTAAGGCTTTCTGCTTCGGCATTTTGACTGTCTACCAAGCGCGCAAGGTGATCACGGTACACCGTCAGGTTTTTTACTTCTTCCTGAAGCTGTTCAATCTCAGCCATGGTCGACAGAGTTGCTTCGGCGCTCTTATCAATTTTCTTCTGGCTCTTTGATGATGCCGCGTTGATCTTACTTTCAATCGCTCGGGCATTATCGAGGTTATCGGCGTTTACGCCCGCGCAAAGGCCGATCATCATCAACGCGAGGCTAGTTTTTTTTACGTTCATCTGGCAGTTAATTTCTTAAGAGAATGCACAAAAATAAAAAATTCACTCCGTGAATTTCACATATGTTAAAAACAAATACGCCCGACAATGCCGGGTAACGAGATTCAATGTTAATTGAAAACGAATATCATTTAAACAATTTTCAGCATTAACACTACAAAAGGGAGAAGCCGAAACTTCTCCCTTTTCACTTATTCCATTAGTAACGGAATTGTAGTGTTGCCATATAGTTACGGCCTTCACCCAAAATCGTTTTGGTCTGGCTGCCGCCTGCCAGATAATCCTTGTCGAAGACGTTTTCAACATTTAGTCGCATAATAACATCCAGGTTTTGATCATATTTAATCGTATGAGCCACACCTGCATCTACACGCGTATATCCGTCTTTCTTGTATGTGTTCTGCGAATCACCGTAACGGTCACCGATGTAAATCACACCCAGGTTCGCATCCGTATTATTGGTTACTGCGTAACGAGACCAAATGCTTGCCGATAGCTCAGGTACATCCGCCGGACGCTTACCATCTTTCGATGCATCTGTCGGATCGACAATCTCTGCATCAAGGTATGTCATGCTACCATTCAACGCCAGTTTGTCAGTAACAAAACCAGAAGCGCTCAGCTCAGCACCACGGTGCTTCTGCTCACCAACCTGTGTAGTGATTGTCTCTTTGTCTGCAACACCGGTAACGGTTTCCGTCAGTACTTTGTTTTCCTGGGTGATATCAAAGATGGCACCTGATACAAATAATTGATTATCCAATAATTCCCACTTGGTCCCCAACTCGTACAACTTGCCTTTAACCGGATCCAGCTCCATACCATCGTTAACATCCGTCTTGTCATCAACCGGATCTTCCGGCTCGAAACTCTCGGAATAGGTCAGGTAGATTGAACCGTTAGACATCGGATGGTAGATCACACCGGCTTTCGGCAATACGTTGTTGTAGGTATCTTCACTGGTCTCGGTTTTGTCAAAACGAACACCGGCCAGTACCTGCCACTGATCATTGAATGTGATCATATCCTGCAGATAGATACCGTAAGAATCACGCTCTGTCGGATCTTTCACTTTACCGTTGCTATAGTGCAGTTCAGCTGGCTTGTCCATTGGCTGACCCACCGTCGCTTCGTAACCTTTCAGGTACTCGCTCTGAGTCTTGTAGTAGTAGCCTAACCAGTTGGCACCAACCAGCAGCTGATGGCTAACGCCCAGCGCGTCGAACTCGCCGACAAAATCCATGTACGCGGTATCGAACTGCCAGTTATCCCAACGATCGTAAGCGTTGTAGGTAAAGG
>NZ_JAKRFQ010000683.1 GCF_022347985.1 Photobacterium sp. OFAV2-7 | reverse complement strand
CGATCTTTAAAAACCTTATTTTTTAGGCTATTAATCAAACACTTAAAAGTCAACATTCGTAAAGTGAAGCATACCTAACGTCACTATACGTCAGTTAAGTAAACATTACGGAATTATCTTGCTTCATTTTTATTGTTGTAATTATTCCCGCAGTAACTCAACACCCAGTAAAACCGGACTTTCAAATTATTAAGCGGAAGCAAATATATATCACTGAGGGAAAAATTATGAAAGATCAGCAATTACGTTTTTATGGTGGGCCGTGGGTTTCTTTTACCCCGATACTCATCTTTGTTGTTATTGCTATTTACGTAGCAACCACAGTTGCAGGCGGTTCCATTCAAGGCATGTGGGTCGGTGCCATTATTGGTTTGCTTGTTTCTTTCCTGCTCGCAAAAGATAAAGCCGTTTTTGGCAAAACCGTTTTAAAAGGTATGGGATCCAAAACAGCAATCGCACCCGTTGCCTGCTGGATATTTGCCGGTATTTTTGCAACCGTGTTACGTGATTCCGGCCTGGTAAACGGTATCTTATGGGCGGCCTACCATACAGGCACCAGTGGCACGATGTTTATTGTTATTACCTTCTTTGCCAGTGCTCTTTTTGCCACTGCCGCCGGTACCGGATTTGGCACCATCACTGCCGGTATGGGGATGCTCTATCCGGCTGGTGTGCTGCTAGGCGCAGACCCGGCAATACTGGCCGGGGCCATTATTGGCGGCGGTGCCTTTGGTGATAACCTTGCACCAATCTCTGACACAACAATCTCCGCGGCGACCTCGCAAAATACGGATATAGGCGGCGTAGTCAAACACCGTATTCGCTATGTTATCCCAGCCGCTGCAATGACTATCATCACCATGATTGCGCTGAGCATGTTCCAGTCAAACTCCGCAGGATCTGTTCCTCTTGAGAAGATCCAGGATGTTATGGATCCGAGAGGTTTATGGATGTTGCTTCCAGCTGCGGCAACCATTTATACCGCAATTAAGAAGGGTGACATTGTTTTTGCCACTATCATCGGCATTTTATTCGGCTCGGTTGTTTCAATCATTACCGGCCTCAACACACTCGGCAATATTGTTGCGGTCGACGGCGGGCTATTGTTACGCGGGGTTTCTGGCTGGATGGCTGATCTGTGTATTCTGGTTATCCTGCTATCTGCTGGTATCCAGATGATGCTCGACGGCGGAGGAAGCCAGCGCTTGCTCGAAGCATTTGGCAATGTCAAAAATGCGCGCGCCTATGAGATCATTTCGGGCTTCCTGGCATTGGTAATGTCTTCGCTGATGAGCATCAACGCTCCAGCAATCCTGGCTGTCGGGCTGTCATTTGCCAAGCCAATGGGAGAAAAGTTTGGCGTCTCTTCTTACCGCCGAGCCAATGTGATCGGTAACCTTGCCTGCACCTTGGTCTACTCACTGCCATGGTCTGCAGCACTGCTGCTGGCGGCAAGCTTATCGCAACAAGCAAGCAAGAGCTTTGCAGGTGTTCCTGCCCTGTCACCTCTAGAGCTGACCCCTATGGTTTTATATGCCTGGTTTATGCTAGCCACCATGATTTTCGCTATTTTCACTGGCTGGGGGCGTGGCGAACTTGAAGCCCCTGAACTAAAAGTGAATGAAGCAGTTTGACCTTATTAGCACCTTCTATCGTTGGAGAAACACATGAGCAACCTTAATAATGAGCACAAGATACAGCTTGTCGTTACCGGAGGCACGATTGATTCATTTTACGATACCGACAAATGCACCACGGTATGTCATGATGAATCGGCCATTCCTGACTTTCTGGCTAAGTTTGCAGGGATTACCGAACAAGAGTACGAACTGTTCGAGGTTTGCATGAAAGATAGCCGGGAAGTCACCGACGAAGACATACAGGCCGTAAGCAATGCCATTATTAAAAGCAACTGCTCTCGCCACATTGTCACCCATGGCACCTTTACGCTGTTCGACAGTGCGCGAAAACTCATGGCTATGCTGCCGGAAGAACATGGGCAAACTATCGTTTTCACAGGTGCTATGTGGCCTTTGGTTGGTTTCTCCCCCAACGATGCCGGATTTAACCTAGGCTCGGCCTTTGTTGCTGCTCGCTTGGCAGCACCGGGGATCTATATCGCCTTTAACGGCAAACTATACCTGCCAATGGATATGGAAGGCCTGCACTAAGTATTCATCCGCATATATCAAAGCCCATTGGCGACATCACAATGGGCTCTGTTTCATAAAATACTCCCGTGGCGAGCAGGCGAAATACTGTTGGAAGGCATGAGCAAAAGCCGACGGCGAGCTATAGCCGACATCAAAAGCGACCTGAGTCACGGACCTTCCTTGTTCAAGTAAGGTCAGCGAATGCAGTAACCTTAGCCTTTGTCGCCATTCCCTGAACCCTATCCCGGTTTCTGATAGAAAAACCCGGGACAGAGTCCGGCTCGACATACCCAGCCTGTTGGCCCATTGCTGCATACTCAGGCCGTTGTCCGGGCTAAGTTGCAGCGATTCTACCATTTCCCTGAGACGGGCATCTTTCGGCATCAATAGCGATAACACCGTCTGGGGCTGGGCACTCAACTGTTCCAGTAGCACCGTCAATAAGTTGTAGTCAGGCTGCAACCACTCAGAGTCAACGTCACAGCGGGCAACAATGGCCAATATCAGCTCTCGGATCAGGTTGGTGATATTGACGACCTTGCACACATGTCCGACACCTTCGACTTGATCCGGACGAAAGTAAAGGCTTCGAAACTTAGCGCCGCTTGGTGCAAACGTCCGATGAATACAACCGGGCGGGAGCCAAACCGCCCGTTGCGGTGGCACCACCATCGCCTGGTCGCTCACATCGACATTTAGCACTCCTTCAGAGGCATACATCAGCTGATACCAGGTATGGCTATGAAAGGAGCCT
>NZ_JAKRFQ010000682.1 GCF_022347985.1 Photobacterium sp. OFAV2-7 | reverse complement strand
AGATACGGGAAGCCCTTAGCCAGTGTGATGCTGTGTTCATTCAAAACGGCCCGCCGGATCGCGGCAAGAAAGATACTCATCTGGCCGCTAAGGCGATTGATTATGTTGCCAGTGGCAGGCCAATACTGGCCGAACTGCCTGAGGGAGAAACACTGAGCTTTTTACGACGATATGCCGGAAAGCTCTATGAAGTTAGTATTGGGGATCCGGCAACCTATCAGCAGCAGCTACATACAATGTATCAGCAATGGCAGCAACACCCACAACAGGTATATCGCTCCAGTGACGAGTTCTATCAGGCTTTTGATGCCCGGGCACTAGCCAGTCGGCTATACAGGATTTTAGATGAAGCACGAGCATAAGAAATATCATGATCATCTGCTTGAACAAGGTGCGGTTGTATTGCCTGACTTGCTCAATGCAACCCAGCTAAGCAATATGCAGCATGCATTCCATCAGCGTTTGCAGCAACCGGCGTTTAATTCCTGGAATGGCTACCATCAGACAGATAGACGCCGTCAAACGGTGGATCAGTTGCTAACCATTGATAAAGCGTACGTGGATCTGGTGCTCACACCGATTATCTATCAGTTGGTGACCGCGTACCTGGGGGACAACGCCTGTATTCAGGAAGCTAAAGGCTGGCGTAGCCTGCCGTTTGCAGATAACTTCCACCCTCTCCATCGTGATGAGTGGTATTGCAGAAAGTACTACCGGCACAGTTCACAACCTAAGTCACTCAAACTAGGTTGCTATCTGGAGGATGTCGACAGTGGAGCGTTTGCCTTTGTGCCCAAATCTCACCTTGACCTTGAAGATGAGAGGGGAAGAGGTGCTGGTTTACAGCGGATTATGGGCAAGGCGGGAACGTGTTTTTTGTTTGACCCTGACTGCCTGCATCAGCAAAGCTATCCGAACCTTCGACCAAGAATTGCTGTGTTTTATCATTTCTTTTCCCCCGAGATTGTACTGTCCCAAAATTTTACCCAATGGGGGCGCTACAGCCAGGTGCTAATTGAGTCTAGCTACCTGGCCGCGTGTTCCGCCGAGCAGTTGGCATTTTTAGGAGCGGGCAGGCCGTCATACAGCCAGGATGGCGTATCTGTTCAGCACTTTGGTTGGGCCAGAAAGCCGGTGAACATGCTGATCCGGTGCCTGAATGAAGGGCAGTTTTGGTTTCATCGTGTTCAGGCCAGGCTGGCCAGAGGGGCCAAGTAGAAGAGCTAAGGTAGAGATGCAAAAGAGTAAAAATACGGCCATTCAGCCAACAGAGAGTGTGGGAGTCTTTCTGTTGTTAGTGGCTGAAGGCCGTATGGAGTAATGCGATGTGGCTGGAAGTTACTGCAGTTCCCAGTCGCCTCCCAACGCCTTGTTAAGACCGGTAGCCAGATTGGCTGTCTGCAGTTTCGCTGCAATGACCCGATCAGCCATAATATGCTGCTGGCGTTGGGCATCCAGTACCGTCAGGTAGTCAACCAACCCCGCAGCATACAGCGACTTGGCTTTCTTGACGGCTTTATCCGTTTCGGTTTTAGATTCCAGTACCAAGGTCTGATACTGCTGGCTGTTCCCATAGCCGTTTAGCAGAGTTTCCACCTCGCCTATAGCCCCGTTTACGGCGTGTTGGTAAGACAGGGCGCTGCTTTTAAAGCGCGCTTCCTGAATGTCGATAAGGGCCTCGTTGCGACCACCGTCAAACAGGTTCCAGCTTACGCCGATATTGGCTATCCAGGTTGCCGAATCACTGCTGAACAGATCGTCAAAATCCTTGGCAAGCAGGCCCGGTGCGCCGGTGAGGTAGAACTTCGGATACTGGTTGGCGATGGCTGCACCGAGCTCGGCATTAACTGCAGCCATTTCCCGTTCGGCTATCCGAATATCAGGTCTGCGCTGAAGCAGATCGGAAGGCAGGCCGGTAGGAATGATCCCGCTCAGCTCAGGAACTGGCTGAGAGGCTGAGAGCAGCTGGCTTTGGCTGAGACGGGCCTTCATTCCTGCAGGTGTTTCGCCCAATAAGATAGCCAGCCTTTGCTGGTGGACACTCTCGGCGGTTTGCAGCTGGGGGATCACGGACTTTGTTGCTGCCAGCATCGCTTTGGCCCGGGCAAGATCCAGCTCGGAGCCGTAACCGCTCCTGAGCATCTTCTCTATCAGCGCAAGTGTTTCTTCCTGATCACGTACCATGTCTGCAGCAATTGCCTTTCGTGCCTGAGCACCGCGCATCTGCAGGTAGTTATGGATGACGTCTGAGGTGATCATCGTCGTCAATCCCTCGCGGAATATATCAGCCTGCTCTTTACGGATCGCGGCTGCCTGGGCCTGTTTGTCGATGCGACCGAACAGATCCATTTCCCAAGCGATGGTGGCACCAGCGTGGAAGGCTTCCTGATTGGAGTCGACCAGCGCAGTGCCGAGCGGGTTGTTGCTTGATACGACCGGCCCAAGCAGGGGATCGTTCTCACTCAAGCCAAATGATGAATATCCGGCCCCCAGGCTGACTGTCGGCACTTTGAATGACTCCACCATTTGTTGGTAAGCCTGCGCGGCCTTGATGCGTTCGGCTGCGATTTTCAGCGGAATGTTCTGTTGCTGGGCATCGGCGACCAGTTGGTTCAGCATTGTGTCGTTGAACTGATACCACCAAGGGCTGGTACTTGCCAATGCCGCCTGCTGGCTGATGCCTGCTGTTTGCTGGTACAGGTACTCAGTGTCGAGTGTCTGTTCCGGCGGTTGGTAATCCGGCCCGGTGGCACAGCCTGATAGTATAAGGGCAACAACGATCGGTGATAGTTTACGCAGTTTCATCGCTGAGCTCCTTGGTATGAACAGCTGACTCGGAACGGTAGAACAGGCGATACAGCGCCGGCATGACAAACAGTGACAGCACCGTTGCTGCCGCCAGGCCGCCGATGA
>NZ_JAKRFQ010000070.1 GCF_022347985.1 Photobacterium sp. OFAV2-7 | reverse complement strand
TAAAGCTATATTCAATATCCTTAATCGGGATCTTAGGTGAAAAACCCAAACCCACTTTGATATTAGTACTGGTTTCTTTTTCGATTTTTGACTCAACTTGATCTTGCATTCTCGGGTATAAGTCATTCAGGTATATTTGACCTGCTTGCAGTTTTTCTTTGTCATTGACTTTGATATCGACATCAACTGCATCCAGATATTCATTATAAACGTAGCTTGAGTTGCTGTTGTGATACCAACGACGGTAAATATCTGACCAACTCCCTTCCATACCCATATCTACACCAGACCCTTCGGCCAGTACTATTTCTACATATTTATCCTTGTCACCTGAGCGGGCATAAAACGGGGACTTGCTGTAATAGCGCACTTTATATTTTAAAGTCACATTCCCTTTGTTCTGGCGTTCGACATTAAAACGGCGATGAATAACAAACTCCATCACACTGCCGCTATCCTGAGTAGCCGATCGCCGGCTTCTACTCAACTTACTGAGGTCATTAACCAGGCTTGAAACAATATAATCTTCATCCATGTTATCAAGAAGGTAGATTTCCCTTTTCTTGATATCATTTGGCTTGGTCACCAATACAACGTCACTCTCTACCCCTAAGCCCAGCAGCTCATAGGTGAACACCTTTCTCTGCTCTTGGTTGATATCAGCCAGGTTTAGGACATAGTAATTACAGCTTTCCGGTAATGAGCTTTCGTTTCCGTATAAATGGCACTCTTGCTGAAAATAGGGTGTTGTCGACTGAATAATATCGGATAGTGTATCTGTCTGATCAATAGCTGATGAATAACTGACGGCACTAAACGTCATGAAAGTCATAGCTGTAACTGGATATAGAACCTTGCGCATCTCATTTCCTTTTAATGATTTATTTCTTATTGATTGAAATGATGTTTCGCGCACATTCTAAAAATAAAGCAAATACTCAGCCATAGCTAAAACTGATTATTGTGTTATTGAGTCGGAAAATAACCCTTTTTTCAACAGGCTTAGCTGGGATGAGCGTTATTTATAAAATCAGTAAGGTAAAAGAAATTACCTTTAATTCTGGCCTGTATTTAGACCGTGAATATTCTTTCACAAACAGCAATTTCAAACCTATTTCTCCAGTAATAAACAATAAGAAAATGTGTCGATGTTGTCACATTTGGATTGCGAGAAATAATAATCCAGATATAGCAAGCGGCACTTCACAATATTTCCCTACTCCAGCCAAATTATAGTTGGAAGGAATATCTCAATTCTGAAGTCCATGAATTGAACCCCCATATTCAACCAATAACATACCACGTACTTTCATAATGAGACTTAAGCATAGTCCCATGCAATAAATCGGGAATTTCACCTTATGAGCTTTAAACACCTGTCAGTCGGTAGAAAGATTGGCGCAGTATTTATGGTCATCTCTATCGCAGTCGCTGCGTTGGGAGGCTTTCTTACTTCTGAAGTCGGAAAACTCAAAGACAGTGTATTGGTACTGACTGATACGTCATTACCTAGCATTGTATTAGTTAAAGACATGCAGACGGATGCCGCTACTATCCGCAAAGATCAATTTTCTCTTATTCCGAATATTAACCACCCCAGCATGAACACCTGGATTGGTGATTATGAAAAAATGATAAGCGAAATGGATCACAAGCTCGCACAATACGAAGAAACGCTGTGGAGTGATGATGACATCAAGCATTTCAATGCCGTTAGCGATGCATGGCAGGGTTACAAATCACAGCAAGCCGCCTTTATTTCGGCCATTAGAGCCAAGGAAACATCACGTGCAAACCAGCTAGTACTGGACAGTTTTGACAGCTTTCTCAAAGTAGACGAAAGTCTTCAGGCATTATTTGAGCTTAATCAGTCCTATACAGCTCAAGATAGATTGAAGGTGTTAGATCGCGTATCACAGGCAAACCTTCTGACAATAAGCGGTATTGCCATCATCCTGGGCTTTATGGTTGCCATGACGATCTTTCTTACTCGTCAAATTTGCCAGCCGCTTAAGACAACAATCGAAATGGCACAACGTATTGCCGCAGGCGATCTCACCTATCAGCTTGATCTCAATGCTATGGGCAACGACGAACTGGGCAAGCTGGCATCGGCCTGTGTCTCGATGCAAAACAGACTTCGTGATTTAATTCATGAGATTTCTAGCGCCGTCACCCAGCTTAGCGCTGCGATAGAAGAAGTCAGTGCGGTATCTGAGCAAACATCGCAAGGGATGAAACAGCAGCAAGACGAAATCAACATGATTGCCGCTGCCATGAACCAAATGCAATCTACCGTCAACGAAGTGGCCAGCAATACCGAAGACGCCTCTCACTCCGCGACTACAGCTACCGAAAATGCCAGCCGCGGCGGCAAAACGGTACGGCAGAATATGCAAAGTATTCAGCAGGTTGCTGGCGTTATCGAAGATGCGGGCAATATGGTTGAGCAACTTGAAAAAGATTCAGCCAGTATCGGCATGGTTGTCGATGTGATCAGCGGAATTGCCGAGCAAACCAATCTGCTTGCCCTGAATGCGGCTATTGAGGCTGCCCGTGCTGGCGAGCAGGGCCGCGGATTTGCTGTCGTTGCCGACGAAGTGCGCTCACTGGCAGGCAAGACGCAGGCATCAACCAGTGAAATCATCACAATCATTGAACAGTTGCAAAATAGAGCCAAAGAAGCAGGCGAAGCAACCAAGCAGAGCTGCACTCTTATCCACGAATGTGTTGGGCAATCACAAGATACGGGCAATGATATCGCTCAAATCGAACAGGAAGTTGGCCAGATCGCAACAATGAGTATGCAAATTGCCAGCGCCTGTAGCGAACAGAACTCTGTCACTGAAGAGCTCGGACGCAATGTCGAAAACATCAGCTTATCGTCGACAGAGGTGGCTTCAGGTGCCGGGCAAACAGCCCAGGCCTGCGTAGAATTGAGTCAACTGGCAGTCAGCCTGCAAGATAATGTCGCTCGTTTTAAACTAGCCTGACATCATTTTCTGTTTAACCTAACCGACAATCAAACCTCCGGTCAGAAAGATACCAAGCCTATCGTTGTTGAACATAACTTAGCAATGAATAGGGTTGGTATCACCTAATCAATCCTTTCTTCGGCCACTCCGATCGGATTACGTCAATAATACCCCATTTGGCAAGGGCTAATCTTCCATCCTACCGACAAGCTACTAGTTACCCCTACCCCTCTGATTTATATAAATTAAAGTTGTGATTGACACCTCAATTATCATTCTTATAAATTGAACGAACATAATCAACATCTAACATAGCGCCCAATTTCATAACAAGATTAATTTATTGTCATACGTAGTAGAACAGGAATTCGAACACATGAGCTTTAAGAATCTGTCAGTCGGTAGAAAGATTGGCGCAGTATTTACCATTATCTCTATCGCAATTGCAGCCCTAGGGTGGTCTCTGACATCGGAAATAGGAAAGCTAAAAGATAATATACTCATTCTGACCGACACATCACTCCCAAGCATTGTTCTAGTCAAAGACATGCAAGCCAATGCAACAGCCATTCGACGCGATCAGTACTACTTCATTTCAAATATTCATCGTCCTGACATCAACACCTCACTCTCCAGCTACAACCAACGCCTAGCAGAGATGGACAACCAGCTCGCCCAATATGAGGAAACCCTTTGGAGTGAAGAGGACGTCCGACACTTTAATGCCGTTGCGAATGCCTGGAAAAGTTACAAATCACAGAAGGACATTTTTATAGCTGCCATTAAAGCCAAAGAGACAGAAAAGGCTAATGATCTTGCCCAAAACAGTCTTAATGATTTCAATGAGTTAGATAAAAGCCTGCAAAGCCTGTTTGAGCTTAACCTCTCCTACACTGCACAAGACAGACTAAAAACCCTCGATCGTGTATCACAGACCAACACCCTGACAATTGCCGGGATTCTATTAATTTTGGTCTTCATGATTGCGATGACCGTCTTCCTTACTCGTCAAATCTGCCAACCTCTCAAAACAACGATAGCTATGGCAGAACGCATTGCCGCCGGAGATCTTACCTATCAAATTAACCTCACTGCGATGGGTAATGATGAACTGGGCAAACTGGCCTCTGCCTGTACATTAATGCAAGACCGACTTCGCGATTTGATCCACGATATTTCAAGTGCAGTAACCCAGCTCAGCGCAGCAATTGAAGAAGTGAGTGCCGTTTCTGAGCAAACATCGCAAGGCATGAAGCAGCAACAAGACGAAATCAGTACGATTGCCGCCTCCATGAACCAAATGCAATCCACCGTCAACGAGGTGGCCAGCAACACTGATGAAGCTTCTCATTCTGCTTCTACAGCCACAGAGAACGCCAACCGAGGCGGTAAACATGTTCGACAGAATATTCAGAGCATCCAGCAAGTCGCCACAGAGATAGAAAATGCCGGCAATATGGTTGAACAGTTAGAAAATGACTCAGCCAGTATCAGCATGGTAGTAGATGTGATCAACGGAATTGCCGAACAGACTAACTTATTGGCCTTAAATGCCGCTATTGAAGCTGCTCGTGCAGGCGAACAAGGCCGTGGTTTTGCCGTCGTTGCCGACGAAGTCCGCTCACTGGCAGGTAAAACACAAGCCTCGACCACTGAAATCATCACGATTATCGAACAGTTACAATCCCGAGCCAAAGGAGCTGGTGAAGCAACCAAACAAAGTTGCCACCTGATTAACAGCTGTGTCGGTCAATCACAACAAACAGGCAATGATATCACTCAAATCGAACAGGAAGTCAGCCAGATCGCGTCTATGGCAATGCAAATTGCCAGCGCCTGCAGTCAGCAAAACGCGGTGACAGAAGAGCTAGGACGCAATGTAGACAGCATGCGACACTCTTCCGCAGAAGTCGCTTCTGGAGCCGGACAAACTGCCCAGGCCTGTGTCGAACTGAGCCAACTTGCTGTTAGCCTGCAAGATAATGTTGCCCAATTCAAACTAGCCTAATACCTCTCCCACCAGGTTCATTAAGCCCTTGATTTAGTAACTAATGAACCTGGCATCCCCCACCCCGTTTACCTGACTAATAGTCAAGACCTGAATGACTGTTTTTCTTATTACGAACCGACATTCCGGCTTGCAGTCTGGTACTTGAGAACTACATTTAAACAGCAAGCCAAACAAGATGTAGACGGAGGCATAGCATGCCATTACGTATTGGAGATGAAGCCCCGGATTTCACTGCCGACACCACTGAAGGCTCCATCAGTTTTCATGATTGGATTGGAAGCAATTGGGTAATACTGTTTTCCCATCCCAAAGATTTTACTCCCGTTTGTACCACAGAGCTGGGGTATCTGGCCGGCTTAAAGTCTGAGTTTGACAAGCGCAACTGCAAGCTTATTGGGCTGAGTATCGACTCTGTCAGTGACCATGCTGCCTGGGCAAGAGATATTGAAGAAACCCAGGGACACGCGCTGAACTATCCATTAATTGGTGATCCCGAACTCAACGTTGCCAAGCTCTACGATATGATCCACCCCAATGCCAGCGGAAATGCCAAAGAGAGAACAGCCGCCGACAATGCCACTATTCGTTCCGTTTTTGTCATCGGCCCTGACAAAATGGTCAAACTCATCCTCACCTACCCGATGAGTACAGGACGGAATTTTGATGAAGTGTTGAGGGTGCTGGACTCAATTCAGCTAACCGCCAAACATAAGGTCGCCACACCAGTAAACTGGAAACAGGGCGAAGATGTCATTATCGTTCCTGCTGTCTCGGATGAGGAAGCCAAGCAAAAATTCCCAGATGGATGGGATGCGCCAAAACCCTATATCCGTATAGTTCCGCAGCCTAAATAGTTTCCCTGTCCAGGTGGTTTCCATAACAAAGAAGCAAGAAACACATGCAGATACAGGCCAAAACAATGAAGCCTCATAATCATCTATGAGGCTTCTCTTGATTGTGAAATTGTAACTTTGATTATGCCGGCACCATGCCACGATACCTTCTCACTAAGCGATACTCGGCAACCGAAGAGAGAAGAAACATCATCAAGTACCCCAAGCCAAGAGCGACGATAATCGCCACCACATTGGTGGTAAATAGCGATAGCAAGTAAAACGCACCAACCAGAGTAATGATCCCGCTCAGTCGGATAAATAAACTTTGAGTGAAGTTACCGTGTGCCTTGATATAGGCAAGCTGATAGGCATTGAGCATCATGAAAATAAAAAAGATAGAGAAATGGAACAACACCGGCACAGCGCTTTTGTATTCTGCCGGGAATACCCACAATACAATATGCTCTCCCCACAGAAGCATAGTGACAAAAAACACGGCAGAGACAAGACCGGCGACCTTGAAGACCCAGCGTCGAATGGCTTTGATTTGATCATGTTGCCCCTTGCGGACGCAAACAGCCAGCTCCGGCAATACAAAACGGTATATCGGGAACACAAACAGCATCGTCATATAGGTAAAGACCGGACGGACAATAACCTGAAAATCACCTAACTCGTCAATGCTAAAATAGCTGATAGTCAGCAATACGGTGATATATATCATCAAGATACTTGCTCCGGCTTCCAGCGAGGCCGTAAAACTTTTTTTCACGTAACTAATGAGCGCAGGATCAAGCTGTACCGTTGCTAATGGCCGGGTCGCGATCTCTTTTCGGCGGCGAATATACATAAATGCCGCCATCCCCAACGAAGAGAGGCTCATGCTATAAAACAAAGACGACAGCGCTTCCAGTCGGAGTACGTAATAGCAAAGCAAGAACAAAACAACGTTGCCTACAGGCTCAAGCCAGGTCACCTTGTTAGAAATACTGTAGAGACGATACATGGCGACCAGATTGGTAAAGTAAACCTTAAGCCCCATACTGAAAATGACCCCGACTAACTCCAGATACCCAACATCAATATGTAGCTCATGCTTGATATACGGAATCACTAACCCCCAGGTGATCAGCACCATGACAATCAGGCTAAATCGGAAAATATTAATAATATCGCGGTCATTCTGAGTCTGACTGTAGCTGACTACCATTGACGAGCGAAAACCTGTCATCAGGATCAGGGATAGTGAAATAATGTCGACCACACTGTTAAACAGTGCCAAATCACCTTTCGGTACCCACTGTGCCAACCAGATTTTGAACAAGAAACCGACTGAAATACTGGCAAGTGTTGCCCAGATACCGGTAATAAATGCTTTCTTGAGTCGTGACAATGCATCTTCTTGATGAGGACTCTGCGCTGATAGATTTTCCATAACACTGATAACTTGGGCGACGATGAAAGCATGTTACTCCAATAATGCAGCCAGATCCCTCAGTAGCGGCAATAAAACTGAAAAATAAGCATTCTCATTTGAAGGCGTAAATAAAAGGAGCCAGTTTTCCCACCTCTTTGAAGAAAATATCAGCAACATGGCTATACTTATCAACTGGTACGATCTGTATGCAACTCAAATTATCTACTTTGCCCCTTGCAAAGTAGGTAACGACAACGGAGATAACTGGCATGACGGAATCAGTAGTACGCAACAACCAGCAAGAAATAAGAACACTGGGTGATCTTCCTCAGCCCAAAGGCTGGCCGGTACTCGGTAACTTCCTGCAAGTAAAAAATACGACTCTCCACCAGCAACTGGAAAAATGGGCGACAGACTATGACGATACCTACAAAGTCGATCTTGCCGGCATGATCTTCGTCGTCATCTCTGATCCTATGATTGTGAAAGACATCTTACGCCGACGGCCAAAGGCTTTTAATCGCACAGCCAACCTGGAACGCGTTTTCAAAGAATTAGGTATCCACGGCGTGCTCTCTGCCAATGGTGAAAACTGGAAGCGGCAACGCAGGCTTATCATGCCGGCTTTTAGCAAGAAAAGCCTGGCTTCCTTCTTTCCGTTACTGGAACAGACTACCGAACGACTCAGACGCAGACTACTTCACAGCAGTAATCAGGCGACGGCTCTCGATATCCACGATGATCTCCGTCGGTTTACCGTTGATATCACCACAACGCTAGTTTTTGGGCATGACACTCGCTTGCTCGAGAAAGACGAAGACGGATTACAAACACACCTTGAAGTGATCTTTCCTCAACTTAACAGCCGCACCAAGATGCCCTTTCCTTACTGGCAGTACATCAAGCTCAAAAAAGACCGTCAATTAGACCAGGCATTGGTCGAAGTTGAAAAATATGCACTTGAAATAGTTGAACAAACACGTGAAGAACTGCATCAAAAGCCCGAATTAGCAGACTCGCCAGAGACCATATTACAAGCAATGGTCGCGGCTTCTGATGATGAAGATAACCGCCTTAGCAATGAAGAGCTGTTTGCCAACATTCTGACCTTGCTTCTGGCAGGAGAGGACACGACCTCCAACCTTATCGCCTGGATGTTGTATTTTATCCGCCAGATGCCGGAGGTTCAGCACAAAATTGCCGAAGAAGCAGAAAAGGTGATTGCGGCTAGTGGCGGTACACTGTGTGTGGAAGGGTTGGAAGATCTAAAATACCTAGAAGCCGTTGCCCGGGAAACCTTACGGCTGAAATCTACCGCCCCTATGATTTCAGCGGAAACAGCCAGCGAGCAAACCCTGCTCGACGGCACCCAGTTACCCGCAGGAACCAACATGTTCTTGCTGACGCGGCTCGGTGGCCTGAATGAATCCCTGTTTCCTGATGCCAAACAGTTCCAACCAGAACGCTGGCTTGAAGACTCACTCAGCCATGAAGCCTGCCCGCACAGAGCTACCAGCCATTTTCCCTTTGGCGGCGGAGCGCGTCACTGCCCCGGCGAATCATTGGCCTTCATGGAAGCCAAAATGGTCGTTGCCATGCTTTGTAGGCACTTTACCATCACCAAACCAAGTAACTCGCCCACTGTAGAAGAGGAGTTTGCCATTACTATGCGGCCAGCAAACCTTCAGGTTTGTTTACAGCCAAAGCTGTAACGCTGAGCATAACTCGTTAATCCATACACCGGTACGGCAGCTCGACCGCGAAGTCTACAGCTGCCGGTTTTTCTCGGTGTCATTTCTCGATATCAGAGGTATCGAACTGAAGCTCACATAAGCGCTGATACAACGCAGATTCTTCAAGCAGTTGCCAATGAGCCCCTTGGGCAACTATACGACCTTGATCCAGGAGCACGATAACATCAGCATGAATGACGGTCGAAAGACGATGGGCAATGATCAGGGTTGTCCTATTTTCCATCAGCTCATTTAGGGCTGCCTGAACATGAAACTCACTCTCCGCATCCAGCGCACTTGTCGCTTCGTCCAGCAGCAAAATATCCGGGTCTTTCAATATAGCCCGGGCGAGGGCTATACGTTGTTTCTGTCCACCTGATAGACGCACTCCCTGCTCACCGAGATAGCTTTTGTATCCCTCAGGCAAATCAAGAATAAAGTCATGCGCATGGGCACGCTTGGCAGCCAGGATAACCTCTTCATCCGAGGCATCAGGACGACCATAGCGGATGTTGTGCCATACATCTGCGCTGAACATAATTGGCTGCTGCGGCACCATCCCCATCTGCTGACGGAGTGCCTGGGGTTCAAGCTTGTGGATCGGTGCCCCTTTGAGCCGGATCTCACCTGAAGACGGGTCATAAAAACGTTGCAGCAGCTCAAACAACGTCGTTTTTCCGGCTCCCGAAGGACCAACCAATGCAACGACCTGCCCTTTTCTAATCATCAGGTTAATTTCAGATAAAGCTGCACTGTTCGGGCGCGACGGATAGCTGAAGGTTACAGCATCAAAAGCGATCACAGTATCAGCCGACGAGTCGACTTTCTCCACTTGTTGCGGCGCCTGTATAGCACTTTCGACCGCCAGTAACTCAAATAACCTCTCGGCCGATCCCGAGGCCCGCTGTAACTCACCATAAACTTCAGAGATTGTCGCCACCGACATCGCAACCATTACGGCATAGAATACAAAAGCGGCCAGTTCACCTTCGCTGATCCTTCCTGCCAGTACGTCCATACCTCCCACCCACAGCATGATACTGATAGCGCCAAACACCAAAAATATAACCGCCGCGATAAGCACAGCACGCTGCTGCACTCGTTGCCGTGCAACTGAAAACGCATTTTCGACCTCGGCACCAAACGCTTTCTTTTCCTGACTCTCCCGGGTGTAACTCTGAACCACTTTAATATTCTGGATGATCTCCCCGGCGTAGGTACCGACATCGGCAATGCTGTCCTGACTTTCTCTTGCCAGGCGACGAACCTTGCGGCCGTAATAAAGCATTGGCAGGAGCACCACAGGTACGCAGCCCACCACCATGAGCGTCAGTTTCAAGTTGGTAAGTACCAACATCAGCAAGCCGCCCACCAGCATCAGAAAGCTTCGAAGCGCCATCGAAAAAGACGAACCGATAATCGACTGCAGCAACGTAGTATCTGTCGTCAGCCGCGACATGATCTCGCCGCTGCGGTTCTCTTCAAAATAACTAGGATGCAAATCGAGCAAGCGATCAAAAACAGCCTTGCGAATATCGGCGCAAACTCGCTCTCCCAGCCAGGACATCAGATAAAAGCGGGTAAAGGTACCAACGGCCAAAATACTAATCATTACCACCATCACACCTATAGCGTGACTCAGTTGTTCTTCAGAACCCGCCATAAAACCATTATCAATGATCATCTTCACCCCCTGCCCTATCGACAGGCTGATAACGGCAGTGACTAGCAGGGCCAGAAGCGCGGCGGCAACCATGGCTTTATAAGGCTTCACGAACCTGAGTATTGGCAGCAGTGGATTCAGTGCTGTAATTTGTTGGGTGCTATCGCTCTTGTCGTGGGACATAACCTACCGAGATAATGGGTAAAGGAGATATACCCAAACTACCTCAAGAGGCTCGTTTCAGCGAGAATTACTTTGCTTGTAGGCTAGGCACCGATTAGAAAATCTAGTGGCTCTAAATTAATAATCGGTAACAACGCATAGAAGCAAAGTAAACTCGCCCGTTGGGAGTGAGCCAGCG
>NZ_JAKRFQ010000681.1 GCF_022347985.1 Photobacterium sp. OFAV2-7 | reverse complement strand
TTCTGTGTAACTCAAAGCTTCAATACTAGGCAAAGTAACCTTTGAGATAGGTGCTTCTGAGTATTTGAGAAGATATTATCAATCATTCTGACTTGTAAATATTAGAAATATTGAGAAGGTGGATGAAAATCCGTTGATTAAAATGCGCCTAAGAATACTGAGTAGATAATAGTGTCAACTCAATGAATAAGGGGAGTTGGCACTATTGTCAAAATTTAGTATGGCGAATTATGCTTTTTCATTCTGTGTCATATCACTAATTTTTGGATTTTGTCGACTTAGGTTTCACCCCAGATAAAAGCATATTGCCACAGAAATCAGCATAGTGATTTAGAAACTGCTGATACTCTTCCTCGCCATAACTTTTTGCCAGTAGATCTTGCATCATGCTCGGAAGAAGGGTGAGGGACATAAAGGCAATTCGAACAACTTCTGAGTCTACATTTCGGTCAACTTTTCCTTCCTCAATAACTTCTTCCACCCATTGATGAACCAGTCTTTTTTCAAATTCAAAGCTGTCTAGTAGGAAGCGACTACCTGCACTTTGCTTGAACATCCACGTTCTTACAATGAACTTAGGTATATTTGGATCACTATGGTATACATCCAATACGCGTCGGATTATGTGTGGAAAATCAAGTAGTTCTTCCTGGCGTATAATTTCATGGAGTATGGTAAGGATCTTTCCATACTCTTGTTTGAGCATTTCTTCAAACAAACCATATTTACTATTAAAATAGTACTTAATCATGCCACTGCTTGTACCTGCATCTTCTGCAATCATCCTGATACTGACGCTGTGAAAGTCTTTCTCCAAAAATAGCTTAGCTGCACTTTTTAGTAGCCGTTCAGCAACCTGATTATCTTTTTTCATACGATAACTTCTGTTTTACATATAACTACAACCTATCATAAAAGAATCGACGTGATTCTACTAACCGTTAGCTAGTGTAGTGGCCTTTACGTCTCAGCAATTTCACAGACAAGGTGTTACAACATAGGAAGCAACACGTTTTCTAGTAATTGGTTGAATCTCTTTTCTCTTTTGCGCCAATCATAGAAATACGGAATGGTTGCCGTCATTAGCAGTAGAGCATTTTTTTCAGGGAGTATAATCATATATTGGTTTCCATATCCGCGAGCCAAGATTCTCCCTGACTCTGTATCCAGCCACCAAAGCAAACCATAGTCGAATTGTCCATCCACGTTGAGAAAACTGGGGCGGATTGACAGAACAACCCATGCCGCCGGTATTATTTGTTTATCTCCTGAGCGGCCTTTATTGAGGTAGAGCTGCCCGAAAGCTAGTAAATCTCTTGGTGTGAGAAAGAGTTGTGATCCTCCGAATGGAATGCCCTGTGGGGAGGTTTTCCATGCCCTGATCGATACGTTTATCGGAGAAAAGAGGTACTTCTGAGCAAAGTCAAACGTATTCATGCCGCTAGAGTGGGTGATTATTTCCGATAGTAAATGGGTTTGTATCGACCCGTAACGAAACTGTGTGCCAGGAGGTGAACTCAGCTCTAGAGCTAAAATAGACTCAAGCCAGTTCGAACTTGCATAAACCCAGTTATCCTTATTCTCTTGGTACTCAAACCCGGCAGACATCGTAAGGAGATGCCTGACTGTGATTGCATCTTTCCCTCTAAGCTGTGAATGGCTCTTTATGTCGAGTAGCTCATAGATAGGCTGGTCAATGGAGCGAATGTATCCTTTATCAAGGGCTATTCCGATCAAGGCTGACACAACACCTTTAGACATAGACTTAGTGTTGATTGCTGTTTCTTTATCATAACCTGCTCGGTACCATTCCAATATAAGCTTGCCATTTCTTGCAACTAATACACTGGTTAGGCCATTTATATTTTCAAGATTGAGTTCCTCATCAGCACAGAAGCTAGAATTGAAATATTCCCATTGATAGGCAGGCTGTAATGGGGCTTCTGCGATTCGCTCTCCTTCTTGAATTTTGTAGCCAATAGAACCTATCAGGCTACAAGAGGTAATTGACAAAGAAAGTAATCCGATTAAGGTTTTGCTCATATCTGAACGCACTCGCTTATTTTTTACTCCAGACTTGTAATTTAGATAGAGGCTCAAACCCCAACCGGGATAAATTTGCTACTTCCTCATCGCAGCCATAGCCGACAATGGGCAACTCAGGAATATCATGTAGGATTCGGGATATCATGATGTCAAAGAGAGTGTAATCACCAAACAAGTTGTAAATGCCAACGCTTGACTCATCAATATTAATAGTTGCACCGGTCAAGGAATGGCGATTCTTTGCTAAATAAAATCTAACGCTATCCAGTTCAAGTATCTCGTCAGGATAAACTGACTTGATATCAGTCTCTTCAGACCAGTATCTTCCCCAGAGTGCAAGGTCTGAACGTGTTGTTACCCAATAGCAATCAGTCTCTGTTTCTTTGTCGGCTAATTCGATATTTCGGTGTGGCCTAGTAGATAATATGTACCAGTGAGCAGAGAAAAGTGAACTAAATCCATGGCGTGCTAGGTTTAAATTTGAGTGCGAATCTTTTATAAAGAATGACTTTTGTTCTTTTGGTGTATCTTTCACTATCGCTTTCACATCACAATAATGGCTCACTGTAACCAAGTTAGGAAAGTATAGTGGCATTTCCTCTTTTGCTAGCCAACATACAGGCGTGGCCTCTGAGGCAACTCCATGAAGGTCTGCAATTTTTCTGCACCAGTTAACATTATTATTAATTGCAACTTCTATCGGTTTTCGATTGGATTTTGTTCTGTCGTGAAGCATATGATTGGCTATCATTTTCATTTCATTGAGTATGATAAGATAACCATACCGCGTTGATTTTATAGATGCTTCTATACCTTTAAATCAAATGCGTAAAATTGATTTGCTTTATGTTTTGCAGTAAATGAAATAATA
>NZ_JAKRFQ010000680.1 GCF_022347985.1 Photobacterium sp. OFAV2-7 | reverse complement strand
GCAAGGTATCTGAGGCGTAAACCAGATCCCGGATCCTATCGACCAGTGAGGTACTGTTATTGAGCAACATGCCACCGTCGACAATCCACTGCAGATTGTTTTGATCGTTAAAAACAGGGATCAGGCTTCGGCTTACCAGCCCCTTCGATTCAATTTCACCTTCGCTCAACAAGGGGATTTGAGCCCGGGCCGGCAGGTTCGGGTGTAAATTCTCCAGCGCCATTTCATCAAGCAGCTGAAAAAAGGTCTGCTCTTCACCGTTCATCAGCAAGCGACGGTTTGCCTTGGAAAACTCCCCCAATGCCGATGCAGGGTGAACGACGACAAAATCAAGATCGTAGCGGCCCGCCTGTTGTTTTACCCACTCACTGAGTTTGGCCTCATCATTTCTCAGCAAATACTGAAAGTCGTAAGACTCGGATAACGCTGTCAAGCGCATGCGCTGTTCTTTTTGCAGCAACTCCATGCTGTGATGGGCAACCGCCAAATCTGCACGGACATTTTTAAGCGCACTCTGCCAGGTATACATCACGGTCCAGTACATGGTCAGCGCGATAAGGGCCAGCAAGGTAATGATGATCGGCACTGATGTCAGCATCAGCAGCCGGTAGCGTACCATGGTTCGAAAGCGGCGAACCCACATTGCCAAAAATTGTTTCATTACTGTTTCTACCTAATTATGCGCTTTCGTCTGCCCAGTCTTTGTATTTTCGCTCCAGCGTTTTTCGCGCGACGCCAAGCTGTCTGGCAGCTGCAGACTTATTGCCCTCATGGGCATCGACAACCTGCATGATATGCGCTTTTTCTACTTCTTTTAGCGTCCAGTCCGTTGGGTAGCAGAATGAATCTCCATTTGTCTCTGCACAAGAGCACGACGACTGACTGCCTGCTGGCACAGCTTCAGAATCAAGGGAAGAAAAGGTTTCTGGAGCGTTAGTATTTCCAGCCTGTGTATCGGATGCAGCAGGCGGCTCTTCTACCGGGGTAGCAGGAGCGATAACAACATCGCCACCAAGCTCGCGCCAGTATTCTGCCGGTGGTTTCCCCAGAAGCAGACAGCGCTCCATCATGTTTCGCAGCTCGCGAATATTGCCCGGCCAGTCGTAGGCCTGCATTGACTGAACATCTTCATGAGTCCAACTAACCGGTTTCACGCCTAAATCTTTCGCCAATTGCTGAGTGAAATGGTGAGACAGGGCCGGAATATCTTCTACACGATCCCTTAATGCCGGCAGTTCGATGGTTAGCACGTTTAAACGGTAATACAGATCACGGCGAAAACGCCCTTCTTCCACTTCCTGTTTCAGGTTACGGTTGGTTGCAGCCACAATTCGCACATCGACCTGAACTTCCCGCTCTGCCCCGACAGGGCGAATGGCTTTTTGCTCAAGTGCCCGCAAAAGTGATGACTGCATCGAAAGCGGCATTTCTCCTATTTCATCAAGAAACAGCGTGCCGTTATTGGCTACACGAAACAGCCCTTCACGTCCTTTCTTGGCACCGGTAAAAGCACCGGATACATGGCCAAACAACTCACTTTCCAGCAAGTCAGGGGCAATAGCGCCACAGTTCAAAGGAACAAAAGGCCCACTACGTGTACTCAGCTGGTGCAGCGCACGCGCAACGAGTTCTTTACCCGTACCCGACTCCCCTTCTACCAGTACCGCTGCCTGCGAGGGTGCCACCTGGGCAATCATCTTTTTCATCATCAGGGTGCGCCGTGCATCACCGATGATATCAACCGGGTAGGTTCTATCTATGTCACGCTGCAAGGCGAAGTTCTGTCGTTCGACCATTCGTCTCTCGATACAGCGATTAACCGACTGCATCATTTGATCAAGATTAAATGGCTTGAGAATGAAATCAGACGCCCCGGCACGCAATGCCTGAATGGCCGTCTCCAAATCAGCATAACCGGTCATGAATATGACATCGCTGCGGCGAGTAGATGGATCAAAGGCTTCATGCCACTCAATACCTGAGCGTCCCGGCAGATTAATGTCCACAATTAACAGATCGAAGTGACATCGCTTGCGAAGCTCTTCCGCTTCCTCGATACTGCCTGCGGTATCAACCTGGGCAAATTTCTTACTCAGGGCTTTTTTGAGGATCGCGCGCATTCCCGGCTCATCATCTACGACAAGCACCGACACAGCAGACCAAGAAGAAGCAGCGGATTCAGACATAAGTTGTTATTTACCAATAAAGAAGGGATGCGACATTTTGTCCCACCTCATTAACCATTGTCAAAACAGTTTATGACGGTAATGAATATAAGTGCACTTTTGATCACAATACTTGTTTAAAATCATTCACTTGCAGCATGAGTTCGCGTTAATCTCAACATGTGAGAAAAATTGGCACCTGATTTGCTTTAGCCTCGGCAGTCACGAAAGAATTGTCTGCCTTACAGGCAACAGCTATTTGCGTATTCACTTAATTGACATTAAGTCAGGAAGACCTATGAAATTTATAAAAACAACTCTTGTTATTCTTTCCCTTGCCTCTGTAAGTGCAGCCCAAGCCACTGAAGATATGACCATTCGCCTGGCCACGACGACGAGTACCTATCACTCAGGCCTGCTTGACTACCTGCTCCCTGAATTCAAAAAAGATACTGGCTACAGCGTTGAAGTTCTGGCTGCCGGTACCGGTAAGTCACTGCGTATGGGACAAAATGGCGATGTTGATCTGGTAATGACCCATGCCCCGAAAGCCGAGGCTAGCTTCGTTGAAAAAGGTTACGGCGTATTGCCTCGTAAACTGATGCACAACGACTTTGTTGTTGTTGGCCCTCAAGCGGATCCGGCAAAAATCGCTGGCGACAAAGATGTTGCTGATGCATTGACTAAAATTGCTTCTTACAACGCAACCTTCGTTTCGCGTGGCGATGATTCAGGTACCCATAAAAAGGAACTTAACCTGT
>NZ_JAKRFQ010000679.1 GCF_022347985.1 Photobacterium sp. OFAV2-7 | reverse complement strand
AGTTAACCAACGATTTTGCCAAGCACGGGATTGAACGTCTGTACGCTATGTGCAAAGAGCGCTTTGGCGATGAAAGTGAGAAAGAGCTTGAGTGGCTGTTAGGAAAATCATTGATAAGTTTGGTTAAGTAAAGACTGAGTTTCAGACTGGCAGCCGCTGATGAGGCTGCTTTTTTATGTGTGGCTTGTATCATGCTTATTGTAACTACATGAAGTATGGCCGTTTTATTTGAGATTTATGATAGCAAGCAAGCTAAGATGTAAACGGCTGTGTATAATCATGATACTTGGTGTATATCAAAATAATGAGATTAGTAGATGTTGAAATATATTATGCTAGCTTTGGTGGGCATCGGTATCTATATCGGTGTGACCTATAAAGACCAGATTGAGGATGCTGTGAACTCTCGACCAATGGAAGAGGTTCAGGACATGATTGAATCAGCGTCGGATCAAGTATCGGACAAGGCGAGTGAGCTGACAGAGCAACTGGAAGAGCTAAGCAAATAGAAGTAATTAGTGCTTGTCACAGAAGAACATCGAATACAAAAGAGGCAGCCTGTTGGCTGCCTCTTTTTATTACGGTTGCAGTAAGAATCGATTATGATTTCACTGCTTCAGCATTTGCAACTTTTGCTTCTTCTGCCTTGCAAGCTGCGGCAGTAAAGATAACGTCAGTTGAACTATTCAGGGCTGTTTCTGCAGAATCCTGAATAACACCAATGATAAAGCCAACAGCAACAACCTGCATCGCGATATCGTTAGGGATACCAAACAGGCTACACGCAAGCGGGATCAGAAGTAGAGAACCACCGGCTACACCCGAAGCACCACAAGCTGAAACGGCAGCAACCACACTTAGCAGTACTGCTGTTGCGACATCAACTTCAATACCCATGGTATGTACAGCAGCAAGCGTCAGAACTGTAATTGTGATCGCAGCACCTGCCATGTTGATAGTTGCACCCAGAGGAATTGATACAGAATACGTATCTTCGTGAAGATCTAGGTTCTTACATAGCTGCATGTTAACAGGGATGTTCGCCGCAGAACTACGAGTGAAGAAGGCAGTAATACCACTCTCGCGGATACAACGCAGAACAAGCGGGTATGGGTTTTCTTTGGTCTTGTAGAAAACAATCAGCGGGTTAACTATTAGCGCAATGATTAGCATTGAGCCTAGTAGCACGGCAAGAAGGTGACCGTAACCTGCAAGGGCTGCGAAGCCTGTTTCTGCAAAGGTATTGGCAACCAGACCGAAGATACCGATTGGTGCCAGGCGGATCACGAAGCGAACGATCAGGGTGATGCCGTTAGATACATCGTGGAAAACCTGCTTAGTTGCATCACTTGCCTGGTGTAGTGCGAAGCCAAGAGCGATAGCCCATGCAAGAATACCGATGAAGTTACCTGTCATCAGTGCATTTACTGGGTTATCAACAATCTTGAATAGCAGCGTATTCAATACTTCAGTAATGCCTTCAGGTGGTGTAGCACCTGTTGCACTTGCTACCAGAGTTAAAGTGGTCGGGAAAAGAAAACTCATGGTAACCGCGGTCAGCGCAGCCATTAGCGTACCGAATAGGTACAGGATAATGATTGGTCGCATGTTGGTGTGAGCGCCTTTCTTCTGGTTGGCAATCGAAGAGGCGACCAGAATAAAGACAAGGATAGGGGCGACTGCTTTCAGTGCACTGACGAACAGTCCTCCAAGAAAGCCAACTTTGACGGCAGCTTCAGGAGATACGGAGGCAAGAAGGATACCGGCAACGATACCGATGAGGATCTGGATCACCAGGCTCCCACTTGCGACTCGGGCTAAAAAGGGTTGTGTCTGATTCATATTACGTCCTGCATAATTTTTTTATATGTCCGGAAGGATTATATATTGCTCCCGAAACATTTTTTAACAGGAAATACGATAATTTTCCACCTTTCTTTCGATAAACTTTCGGTTAACTCACTATTAACATTCTTTTGGCCTAATGCGGTATGTCACGTTTGGGACAGGGTTGGTTCGATTCGATTCTTTAACAAATGTCCGAACAGACAGGAGAAAATGTTAAAAAAAGCTCGCACCAAGTGCGAGCTACTCTCATTTATATATCGATTATGTAAACCTCTACTGTCTACTTTTCCGGAACCAGTGGAGCCAGTGCCGAGGTCGCTGTATTGTTTTTTGATGTTGTTTTTTCAGACTGGCCGATTGACTGGATAAGCTGGAGCAGCTTGGCACTGTCCCATTTCTCGGGCTGTTTGCTGAAATGCGCCGTCATCATTGCGTGAACGGCCTGTCGCAGCTGCTCCTGCTGTGGGTTATCCGGGTTATTCTGCGACCACTGTTGGTAGTAGGCTTGAACTTTAATAGGGCTATTGTCTTTGACGGCCTGTTTCATGCCGGTAAGGGGCGCGACATCCGTGCCGGACAGGCTTATCGTAGCCGGTACGCCTGGCTTGGAAGCTCTGGCACTCAGCCACAAGGCCGTAGTAATTAGCCATAATCCGGCAAACAAGGCTGTTAGCCATGGCCAGTATCCGGAATCTGTGACAATTTGTATGTCAGCAGGCCCTGTTTCTTTGGCTGCTGGTGAGGCAGACAAGGGCTCGGAGAGAAGCGGCAGGTTAAGGCTGTTATTGACGTTGTCACCCGGTAGTACCGAAACTGTGAGCCCCTCAATTCGGCTCGTCTCCTGTTGACTAGTATCTGTATTCCACCAGTTGATAGATAGCGGCGGTAGCTCAAGCTCGCCTTGCTCCCGAGGAAGTATTACTTGCTTGAGGGTCATGACGGTATAGCCATTGACTGTACTGTACACCGGCTTTTCGTTATAGACCTTAACCTTGTCAGGGTATTGCAGAACAAGGTTAGGCATGCTGCTTTGCTCTGCGTTTTTAATTCGCAGGCTAATGGTTCGGGTAAGGAGATCGCCCACT
>NZ_JAKRFQ010000678.1 GCF_022347985.1 Photobacterium sp. OFAV2-7 | reverse complement strand
CATCTTGCTGCCGTTGGCCGTCATTTGATTGTCTGTAATGGCAACTATCGGCACCCCTTTATCAAACGCACTCTCAATCAACGAGCTGGTTTCAGGAGCGTACGGGCTGAAAGTAACAGTAACCAGTACATCTTTTTCACTCATGCGGCGGGTCATCGGGGTTAGCATCCCACCGTGATCGTCTAGCAACACGACGTTATTATCCGATTTCATCAAGGCATACCATAAATAAAAAGCAACCGGATAAGCTCTTCGCATTCCCTGAATATAAATAGTGTCGGCTTTGTCCATCAATGCAATGGCACGTTCCAGCTTCTGCGGCGATACCGATATCTGAAGCTGCTCAATAGCTTCGACATTGGCCGTACCATAATCCTGGAAAATCGCCATTGGCGATTCCGGTCCGAGGTTGTCTTGTTCCCTTGCCTGTCGTACCCGCTCTTTATAGTCTCTCGGACGATTCAGGTACTGATCTCGAAACAATGCCTGCATTTGGCTAAAGCCGCTAAAACCCATAGCGTTTGAAAAACGGCTTAGTGTCGACAGCGGTACATCCGCCTGTTCGGCAATGGTTGCCATTGTCTCGACCGCAACGAGCATTGGCTGCGCCATCACATAGTCCGCGACCTGCTGTAAGCGATGACTCAGTTTATCGTAACGCTTAACAATCAGCTCTTTCAGTGTATCCAGATCGGCCGGCACTTGTTGTAGTTGGGTCTCTTCAACTTGCATACCTAGCGGCTCTCCCGTTCGAAAGCTAACAATAAAAAGATAATACCCCAAGGCCTGTTACCTTGGGGCAGGTATTTTAGGACAATAATTCAAAGTTGCGAATCGCTTCTTGCTTCACATAGGGCATTGCCTTCTGCATAAAGTAGATTCGATCAAACTTTTGCGGCTCGTTATTCATGTAATCGCGCAGATTATGACCAAGCGCCTGGCGCAGGCAAGTACCGATATTAAACTTAGATACCCTGCTCTGCTTCAGCTTCTGCATATCTTCATCGCGAATACCGCTACTACCGTGAATTACCAGTGGAATAGACACTTGCGCCGCAATTTGATCCAACCGTCCGAAATCAATGGTACAGGTTGGCTCGGTCAGGCGGTGAACATTCCCGACAGAAATGGCTACGCAGTCTGCTCCGCTCTCCTCGGCAAAACGCGCCGCATCTTCAGGCTCGGTATAAATTGACTTAATATGGTCACGCCCTTCTTCATAGGGAACCGAACCAATCTCACCTTCTACCGATGCACCAAGCGCATGGGCAACATCCGCCACAGCACGGGTACGGGCAATGTTCTCGTCCAGAGGCAGCTGGGAGCCATCGAACATGACCGAGCTAAAACCTGCTTTCAGGGCACGGAACACGATATCTTCTTCGTAGGTATGATCCAGGTGCAAACAAACAGGTACCGTACTTTGATGCGCCAGATTCAGGAACATCGATGCTGCTGTATCTACCCCGTAAAAATCGACGACATCTTTATTGCAGGCCAGAATAACTGGCTTGCCGACTTCCTCGGCAGCCTCGACTACCGCTCTGGCATCTTCATAGCCAAAGACATTGAAACACGGTACCGAATAGTTGGATGCTGCTGCATCCGGTAATAAATCTTTTAAATTAACCAGCATAACCGCTCCTTGTTATTTGAATTTGGCAATCATGTCCTTGATGCCGGGTATGGTTTCTACTTGGTATTCATGGTGAGGATCGAAGTGCTGGATCAGCGACTTAGATGTCTTGCCCACAATGATGGTGAAGTAGTACATTTCGTAGCCCGGTGCAGCAACGCTCGGGTGATAGCCCTTGTCGATAGCAATGACCGAACCGGTACGGACGTGGTACACAGGCCCGAAATCGTCCTCATGCTCATAAAGGAACTGAGCGCCAAAGCCAAAGTCAGGATTGAAACGGAACTGGTAGACTTCCTCGTACAAGGTTTCCTTGCTGCCGTCCTCTTTGATTCTGTCTTCGTCATGCTTGTGTGGCGGGAAACCTGACCAGCCACCGACACCGACAGTGAATAGCTCGCTAACCAGCAGACGGCCACGTTTGTCGGCGTTAGACTGACCAAGTACATGTTTGATTTTGCGGTGTGTTTTTGTCTCGTCCGAGCCATACTGAACAATATCAACGTTGTCTTGGCGGATGCAGAAAGGCTCCAGCGACTCTTCAAAGCGACCACCGGCAATCATGATGTCGGCATTCTCACTGACACATTCTATTTCAGCGGTATAGCCCAGCGGGACATACACAGATTCCGGATTACCATCCCAAACGGATGCACGCTGGCCGATATTGTCGAAAGTAATTGCTTCTTCACTCTCTTCAGCACTGTTTTTGCTGACCTTGATGCTACAGGTACCGCCCGCCAGTACAATTACTGACTCGTAGCCTTCAACATAATGGCTGTGTGTTTCACCCTGACTCAGACGAACCTGGTTGAAATAACAAAGCGGCGTGACATCATCGTTGATATCAACGATTGGCTGATTCTTATTATCAAACGGTGGGATATGTTTACCCATTGTTGCTTCCTCCTCACTTGCCACGCAGCTTCTAAGCCGCATCGCAATAGCATTCTGTTTCTTACATTTTCTTATTTAGTGCGTGGTCGCTTGTTATCAGAAAACCAGTCAGATAAAAAAGCCGGACCCCGATGGAGTGTATTGCCCGGAATGTTCGTAAAAACAAATTCGTTAAATACAGGCCCGGCTGACCGTAATACCGATAGCGCCTCCGTCCGGTGAAGGGCTACAGGCTTTGCTCTCTGGTCTCAATAAAATCGAACAATTGTTCCTGAGTTGGCATGGCCTCGGTGCAGCTATTGCCGCTGACATTAATCGCAGCCGCTGCAGAACCATACCTGACGCCATCTTCCAGCTCGCCGCCATTCACCAGCGTCCAGATCAGGCCGCCAGCGAATGAGTCACCG
>NZ_JAKRFQ010000677.1 GCF_022347985.1 Photobacterium sp. OFAV2-7 | reverse complement strand
CTTGAAATTGAAGAAATCGCACAAGAAGTAGAAAGCTTCATAGCTGAAAAAGCGTAAGGCTGACAAAAAGAATTTGTATTGAATAGGTTATCTAACCTGTTGAACAAATAGAAAAACAACGTTTCGTATAGAAACCGAGTTTTTAAGAAAACATGTTGTACCGGGCAACTGGCAACAACATAACCTTAGTAATCTGTACCCTTGGAGTGAACAATGCTCAAAGATAAGAAAGTAATTATCTTGGGAGACAGAGACGGTGTACCAGGACAGGCTATCGAAGCTTGTATCAAAACTGCTGGCGCACATGTTCTTTTCTCTACAACTGAGTGTTTCGTCTGAACCAGCGCAGGTGCTATGGATCTGGAAAACCAAAAGAGGATTAAAGGTTTTGCTGACGAGTTCGGCCCAGAGAATCTGGTAGTCGTACTTGGTGGTGCTGAAGCGGAAGCTTCGGGCCTGGCATGTGAAACCGTGACAAACGGCGATCCTACTTTTGCCGGACCATTAGCCGGAGTCCAGTTAGGACTCTCTTGTTATCATGTGGTTGAGCCGGAAATAAAAGACAATGTGGATTCTGACGTCTATGACGAGCAGATCAGCATGATGGAAATGGTACTTGATGTCGATGCCATCGTTGCAGAGGTCAAAGAGTATCGTGAGCAATTTGGTAAGTATGTTTAATCGGGAGAACGATTGTGTTCGCTAATAAAACAGTGATCATTCTTGGAGACCGCGATGGCGTACCTGGTCAGGCAATCGAAGCTTGCATGAAGACCACAGGTGCTCACATTGCTTTCTCTACAACAGAATGTTTTGTCTGAACAAGCGCAGGCGCAATGGATCTTGAGAACCAAAAGCGGATTAAAGCACTAGCCGAGGAGAAAGGCGCAGAGAATCTAGTTGTGATTCTTGGCGGCGCGGAAGCAGAAGCTTCTGGCCTGGCATGTGAAACCGTCACCACCGGTGATCCGACTTTTGCAGGACCATTGGCGGGAGTCCAGTTAGGACTTTCTTGTTATCACGTGGTTGAAGACGAAATTAAAGAAGCCGTCGATCCGGCAGTCTATGACGAGCAGGTCGGAATGATGGAAATGGTACTTGATGTCGATGCGATTAAAGCGGAAATGCAACAATACCGCAGCGAAACTGCATTAGCATAAGTATATCTCAATGCTGGTTCGGGTCAGGCCTCTGGCTCGAACCTACTATCCGGCTCGGATGCAGGAGTAACAATGGGATACGCAGTAATTAAAGGTGTGAGCTATGTGCTCGCCCATACCCCAGATGTATTGATTCAACATGGTTCGGTACAGGTGCAGTCTCGGGCTAAAGACCCGGCAGACAGCTATTTACAGCAGCTAAAAGACCACCTTCGTCCTTATGAAGACGTGGTTTCTTACCCGTCCAACCAGTGTTATATCGGTAACCTTACCCCACAACAGTTGGCAGATATTCCCCAGCCATGGTTTGAGAACAAAGAACACACTTCTCACGAAGGCAAGTTCGGCGAAATTTATAGCCAGGAAAGTTTCTATGCCATGTTGAACCACGTAGACGTGTTCAACCTGGTTCATTTTACTCAAGAATTTATTGACACCTATCAGCCAAAGGTAGGCCAGCATGCCCTATACGGTGATGTTGACCTGTTTGCCGGCCATCAGCTTATCACCAAAGATGAGATCCTGGCGCTGGTTGAAAATCATCAGGCGGAAGTGCTGATGATGAACGGTGAGTTGGTCGGCTGTGTGAAAGCCGCCCACGACGAGGATGAAAACCTGTCTGCCCATATTATGCTTGAAAACTTGTGTACCAAGGCATCAGGCGTGATGGCGGCCATGCACCTGAAACAGCAGGGCATTGAGCTCGACAAGGTTGATTACCTCATCGAATGTTCGGAAGAAGCCTGTGGTGACATCAACCAGCGTGGCGGCGGTAACTTCGCCAAGGCGATTGGTGAAGTCATCGGCTGTAATAGCGCAACGGGCTCGGATGTACGTGGCTTCTGTGCCGCACCGGCCCACGCGATGACTCTGGCTGCTGCCCTGGTTAAATCCGGCGTATTCAAGAACGTGATGGTAGTTGCTGGTGGCGCCGTTGCCAAACTGGGCATGAACGGCCGCGACCATGTTAAAAACAACATGCCGGTACTGGAAGACTGTCTGGCTGGCTTTGCCTGTATGGTGACAGAAAACGACGGTATCAGCCCTGAAATCAATACTGATATTGTTGGTCGCCATCAGATCGGTACCGGCTCCTCTCCGCAGGCTGTAATGACAGCACTGATTGCCAACCCGCTGAAAAATGCCGGTATGGCGATGACAGACATCGACAAGTACTCTGTCGAAATGCAAAACCCAGAAATTACCAAGCCAGCAGGCGCAGGTAATGTTCCGGAGTCAAACTACAAAATGATTGCGGCGCTAGCGGTTAAAGAAGGCCAGCTAGAGCGCACCCAGCTACCTCAGTTTGTTGCTGAGCATGGTATGACAGGCTTTGCACCGACTCAGGGCCATATCCCGTCTGGCGTTCCTTTCCTTGGCTTTGGCCGCGAAATGATTGTCAACGGTGATATCAACAACTTTATGATGGTCGGCAAGGGCAGCTTGTTCCTGGGCCGTATGACCAACCTGTTTGATGGTCTGAGCTTTGTGGTTCAGAAAAACAGCGGCAAGCAGGAAGAAGTGTTTGATGAGGCTCAGGTCAAGCAGGTTGTTGCCCAGGCAATGCGTGATGTGGCTGAGAACTTGTTAAATCGCGAACAGTAATCGGAGGTTGCTATGAGTAACATCAATCAACAACTGTCCGATACCTTCAACGCCATGGCTGATGGCCTGCTTAGCGGCCAGTTTGGCAAGAAGACCCGCATCGCCCTGACACTGGTTGGTAGCGAACATGGTCCTCAGGAGCTACTACGCGGTGCTCAACTGGTTGCCCGTCAGTACA
>NZ_JAKRFQ010000676.1 GCF_022347985.1 Photobacterium sp. OFAV2-7 | reverse complement strand
AAGCCCTTCATTATTCAAACAGAAGCGGCATGGTCTAATTTAGCTACAGGGAGAATTCAGCGAATGTGGTATGTAATCTTTTCTCAGGATGTTGAAAACAGCTTAGAGCGTCGCCTGAGTGTTCGCGAAAAACACCTTGCTCGCCTGAAAGAGCTTCAAGAACAAGGCCGCCTGTTGGTTGCGGGTCCAATGCCGGCTATCGACAGCGACAATCCGGGCGAAGCCGGTTTCACAGGCTCAACTGTCATTGCTGAGTTCAACTCTTTGGCTGATGCCAAAGCATGGGCAGACGCCGATCCTTACATTGAGGCCGGTGTGTATGACAACGTTATTGTTAAGCCATTTAAGAAAGTCCTCCCTTAATCGGCCACGGCATTACACACCCGCATAGATCGAGATTAATTATCTGATGTTAAAGAAAACACTTATATGCATCGCATTACTTTCACTGGCTGGCTGCGCATCAAGCCCAGATGATGCAGCGAAAGCGCTGGCCAAAAGTCGTGCGTCGCTGATCAATAACAAAGCCCCCTATGACAAGGTGGGTGAATACCAGATCATGAAGGCACAGGCGCGAGAAAAAACTGTCGAAATCACCATTTTATATGGTGGTGGCGGTAAGATCCCACCTTCGCAGGCTGTCAAAAATGCAGCCGTGAATTACTGTAACAGTGAAGAGCTCATCCCTCTGTTTAGTGAAGGCGTGAACTATAAGATAATGATCATGGATATGCGTGGACGCACCATGGCAGAACAGCCAGTCTATGACCAATACTGCCAAGACCTGACGAAATAACAGGTAGAGTAATACTTCGTTCTTCGGGGCTATAAATCATCGATACCGCCAGCGTTAAGCCTCTGGCGGTATTTTTTTGCAATTACTTTCTGTCGAATACCAGTACTTTTAACCCGCCTTCAGGATCAATGTCCTTAAACTCCGGCGGGTTGTCCAAGCGCTCGGTATATGCCAGCTCCGGCGCTTCGGTCGCCATACCGTCGATCAAGAACTGAGACGACACAGACGGATCATTCACACAGGCGACGACCTGGCCTTTTTCTGTCAGCAGTTCCGGCAGACGTCGAAGGATCTTCTGGTAATCCTTGGTCAGGGCAAAGCTGCCCTTCTGGAACGAAGGCGGATCAATGATGATCAAGTCGTAAGGCCCCAGTTTGCGGACTTTGCCCCAAGACTTGAACAACTCATGCCCTAGGAAGCTCACTTTCTTCAGATCATGCTTGTTGAGATGATGGTTATCACGGCCGCGGCTCAATGCTGCCTTGGCCATATCGAGGTTAACCACATGTTCGGCGCCGCCTTCGATGGCTGCAACCGAAAACCCACAGGTATAGGCGAACAGATTCAGCACCCGCTTTCCTGCGGCATGCTCCATTACCCAGCGGCGACCATAACGCATGTCGAGAAACAGGCCGTTGTTTTGCTTACGCCCCAGATCCAGCTTAAATGTCAGCCCATTTTCTACCACGTCCTGATATTCACCGCTTTCGCCCCATAGAAGCTCCATCGGTGATCCCTGCCGGTCGCGATGCTGAAGTAGCAGCGATGTCGCTCCGCTTTGCAGCCAGGCTTCGGAGGAAACCAAAGTCGTCAGAGTGCTATGCAGTGCTGCAAGGAAAGGTTCCGATGGCTCTTTAAATAAGGAAACTAAGACCTGACCACTCAGCCAGTCAACAGTAAGCTGTTCTAGCCCCTGCCAACAGCGTCCCCGACCGTGAAATAAGCGGCGTACTTCAGTCGGTGGTGACAACAGTTCAGTTAGCAGGTGTTGTTCTAAGGTCGGCAGCGCGGTGGTTTCCATAACTCTACAATCTTGATCAAAATTAGGGCGTTATTCTAATACCATTGGCTCATACCATTCCACACAATTATCGGCAGCACAATCTGCCTATACAAAGGAGCAGCAACAAAAGGTAAATAAGATAGATCAGGCTACGAGTTTGATATTTTCATCAGGGTGGCGATGGCTGGCGAGGGTAACATATTCTGCAGTGACACGGACTTGTCTCTGACGTTTGACGCGGGATTTGAACTTCTGACGATTACGTCGAAATGATGCCAGCCCCCAAAATAGAGATTTGTTCTTTTTCTTCTTCAGTCGCATGCGAAGCGACATGGAGCGGGTCAGGCGCATTGTAATCCTCTGTCTAGGCGTTTCCTAGGCCGCTATTATATGTGATCTCTATCAATAATTTAATTGCGTTTGCTCAAGTTACAGCCGGTTAGACGACTTTAATTTATATTTTTACCGATTATGTGTAAAAAAAGGCTATTAAGGCCTCTTTTACACACTCTTATTTAACAATTGTGGTTATTTGATAACCACTGCTACTTTTTGACCGCTAGTTTCGGCCAACTCAGCTCCCATGGACACTGCCATTCATTCAGGGCCTGCTGGACTTCTGCGGTTTGCCACAGCTCGCCACGGTCCGGCACACAGATAAACTGGCACCACTCGCCCTGATAGGGAAAACGCAACGCATAGGCATGAAGATAGCCGCGATCGACCTCCTCGCAACCATAAATCATATCCCCGGCAATGCCCGATCCCACACTGCGCAATGCTACGCGAATTTGGTGGGTCTTTCCGGTATGGGGCTTACACAAAAACAGGCGACGCCCGTTACCACCCGCCGTCGAGAAGAACTGCGTCACGGCGGGATTGTCTTTGCTGCTTTCAAGCTTCCAGCTGCTACGGCGGGAACGGGTCATGTCACCAATCACAACGCCCTGCTTTTTCTTTGGCTTTTTCGTACCGATAGCCAAATAAAACTTCTCGACATCACGACGGGCAAAATTACCCGACAGCACCGAGGCCGCTTTTTGGTTTCTTCCTAGCAACAGCAACCCGGAGGTCATCTTATCTAGGCGATGAATAAGGTATAGCTTCTCATCCCCGGTTTGCTCGGCCACGGCTGCCAGCAAAGG
>NZ_JAKRFQ010000675.1 GCF_022347985.1 Photobacterium sp. OFAV2-7 | reverse complement strand
CCGATCTGACCAAAAAACAACCCAGCTAAAAGTACCCCCCCCGCTGGACCTAGAGTGATTCCTCCGAATGGTATTCGCCCAATTCCATACCCCAGACTTAATACCAAAAAGAATACTAAAACCTTCTGTTCCTGAAGAAATATCAATAACTCGTTCACTATCTACTCTCTTAAGATGTATAACAATGATTGCAAAAGTATAAGACATGTGGAACCGACAGACCATATTTCTTCAAATGTTGCTTCGCCAAATACCAGAATATTTGTGCACTTATCAGCTCATTCACTTTATCTTGGCAAAGCAAGAAATAGCACAGTTCGGTTTTCATGTGGTTTAAAAGTTATTTATGAGGATTAAACCACTAGAAAGGAGCTACGACCCTTCTTTATTTAAGGAAGAGAAATAAGCATTCTTAAAACTAGACAAGTTGTCTGAACTATCTACACGTCATCGTACAAGGTCTGAATATGTAAACGGTCATTCACATGAGCTAATGCAAATCAACCAATTAAGAAAAAGCAGTCAACGATATTCTAATTTTACTCACAGGAGTTCGATAGAGAGGAAAGTTAAAGTCAAACACATCTAATGACGTTAAGAACCTTACTGCACTTTCTTTCAACTTCTGCAGTAGTCAGACTAACAAGATTACAATGGTTTCACTAAACAAATAGGCCTAAGCTAACCTTATATGATGATTTACATATAGGTTTCATGTCCGCTTTCAGTCCCACATCAGCAACTTTCATCGGTGCATGCGGCGGTGTCGACGAACATTTTTCGACCGTCAACTACGTCACTACTCAAACCAAAAAAGCAGAGAGTTCATTCCCCCTGCTCTATCATGAAAATCTCCATTATTCTTCTAAAAGTTCATCAACAACAACACCAACAACGAAACCCGCAATACCACCAATTAAGATGCCGTATGGTCCATATCTAGCGCCTATAGTTGCCCCAATCTTGGCAGCCTTCAATCCGGTATCTTTACTCGCCCTTGCTTCTGAGTGATTTGTATATGGTTTTTCAGACATTTTTTCTCCTTTATTAAAGACATAGAAAAGGGCGATACCATTTCTGATATCGCCCTTTCCCGTTAACTCCGACTACTTACTTCACGGCATCACACATATGGTTAGCAAAACTACGCATCATCATGTTGGTTTGTTGCCTGCCATCGAGCTTGAGCACATTCAGCCAGAACTCGTTACCAGCAACTTCAAATTGCATAAAAGCCCGCTGATCTTGATTACGGAAACTCACCGCCCCTTCGACATTAACGAAGATACGGCCTGATTTAGTTTTACTGGCTTTCCAGTCAGCATCATTGAAGAACGCATCAACCATTTCGCCAACTTCATAGTCACAGCTTCCAGGTACACTGTTTCGAACAGTACTCAAAGCATCATCAATATCGGAGCTAAATAGGCCAGCATTCACATTGAAAGTCGCAGCCACTAGCAAACCAGCAATTAGTTTTTTCATATATTCAATCTCTTTTAGTTACTCATTATCAGTCGGTGATTGTTTAGCTTTCTTTGTATCGCAATTGCCTGGATCGAATTGCTTACCGTTAAAGGTTCCACATGCATCAGCCGTCCAATGGGTCACAATCCCTGCCATGGCTGTTACTTGTGGGCCAGGCTTTCCATTCCAGTTAGCCTCCAGCTGTTCCCTGGACAGCGAGGGGTTACCTCCTAACGTACCACCGCTTCCGTAAGCCAATGTTTGTGCCGAGGTCGCTGCCAGAATGGCACCTAATAGAACACGCTGAATTACTGTTTTTCTCATTGTTTAACCTTCTTGGTTTGGATCGATAAACACCGCCAATCACAGCGCTGATAGGACACTGTGATTCTTGGTAGGTAATTATGAATTGAGTGATCGACAGGTTATGTCGATCAAGGGAAAGAGCATGTCAAAACATTCACGCCCTTTATGGCTCAGGCTTATAAAAGCAATAACAAAATCACTAACCTGATGAGTTTTGGTTGGAAATAATCCTGCTCGACATTCCCTGACTGGTTGTACCCATAAAATGCGCAGGATGAAAGAGCATGACAAACTAGCCAAGCGATTAGGAATCATACTGACCAGATTAAATACTGGCGAAAAGCTGTATCTGGAAGAACTTTCCCGTGAATTCAATGTATCTGAACGAACATTACAGCGTGATTTCAATGAACGATTAAACTACCTCCCTATTGAACGTATTGGTGCTTGCTACTTTCTTGATCCCAAGGTACTAGGCAACCAATCAGGTAGAGAGCTTTCAATACTTCTCTTAAACATGGGGCTGGATAACCTATTTCCTAGCAAGCATTATCTGTCTAATGGCGTACTAAATAACAGTACAATGCCACCTTTTCTATTCAAGAACCCACGTATTGAAGACATCAGCCAAAATGCTTCAGTGTTCGAGAAGCTCATTGAATCAGTTCAACGCAACAACGTGATTTCCTTTACTTATGAAGGCCTGAGATATAACGAATTTCTCCCCTACCGCTTGGTTAATGACAGAAGTATCTGGTATCTTGCCGGAACTCACAGAAAACGCCTACATTCGTTTAGGATCGCCAAAATTTCAGAATTAGTCCGATACGATAATAAATATTCTCCGGATATTAACATCTCGCAGAAGCTGTCTGGTGTAGCACTCGACGAATGGCGCAATGATGCTGTTGAAGTAATTCTACAGATTCAGGCCAATGCCATCGATAGCCTGTTCAAGGAGGATACAACTGATCGCTTTAGTATCCTGAAAGAGCTTGATTCGGGCGACGTGCTAGCCAGCTACCAGACCAACAACATTCCAGCTCTATTCAGCCAGCTCAAAACATGGCTCCCTGACGTTGAAGTGTTATCACCTGACTGGGTTCGATACCAGTTGAAGCAAGAGTTACAAGCTTATCTGGACTCAACCAAGTAAATGCAACAATTTAACG
>NZ_JAKRFQ010000674.1 GCF_022347985.1 Photobacterium sp. OFAV2-7 | reverse complement strand
GAAAGACTATTCAGTTCCTTTGCTGGCGCAGCTACCGCTGCACATCAAGATCCGGGAAGATATCGACAGCGGCAAGCCGACGGTTGCCTCGTCGCCAGACTCGGAGCAGGCTGCGGCTTATATTGACTTGGCGGGGCAGGTGGCCAGCCGCTTGTTCTGGCAGGGCAAGCCGATTGCCGAGCAGATCACAATACGCACAATGTAATCCTTTTCTTGCAATAATTATGTAAACTTTGTAGTTAATCGTGCCAGGTGTCGCATTTTTGCTGGCATCTGGCCGTACAAATCCATATAATCAGGCGGTTTAATTATACCTATTCGCACAATTATCTGGTTTACGATGAAAAAGCAGATAGTTGTTTAAATGAGTATTTCCACCTCGCTACGTTGTCTTACAGGTGCTTTCTGATATGTCTGAAAACTCACACCAATGCGTCATTATCGGTATCGCAGGCGCTTCTGCGTCCGGTAAAAGTCTGATTGCCAGCACAGTTTATAAAGAGCTAAAAGAAAAAGTCGGCGATCATCAGATCGGTGTTATTACGGAAGATTGTTACTATAACGATCAAAGTCACCTGACCATGGAAGAGCGGGTCAAGACCAATTACGATCACCCGAATGCCTTGGATCATGACTTGCTTTGTGATCATTTGCAGATGCTGGTTGAAGGTAATGCGGTAGAAGTTCCGCAGTATAGCTACAGCGAGCACACCCGCATGGAAGAAACCACGCCGATGACACCTAAGAAGGTGATCATTCTGGAAGGCATCTTGCTGCTGACCGATCCGCGTCTGCGCGAGATCATGCATGCGAGTGTCTTTATGGATACACCGCTTGATATCTGTCTGCTACGTCGTCTTCAGCGTGATGTTGCTGAACGTGACCGTACGATGGAATCGGTACTTGAGCAGTATCAAAAGACGGTACGCCCTATGTTCATGCAGTTTATTGAGCCGTCTAAACAGTACGCCGATATTATCGTACCTCGCGGTGGTAAAAACCGCATTGCCATCGACGTGCTTAAGGCACATATTGCTCGATTGCTGAAATCGTAGCATTGGCAATGAGGCAGGCGCTGCCTGCCTTGATTGGAAATGACAATATTTGATAGGCAGCCTTAACGGCTGCCTATTTTTTTGCTCTAATAACAGATAATTAAAAACTAATACATCTATTTGCTGTCGTATACCCAAGTTACTTCAAATGACTGCTTGGATATATCAGGAACGGGCTCTGGAAATACCCACAGGCTTGTAACCCTATTCAGTGTGGACGGATAACACGAGGACACGATGAAAAAGCTTTTGTATGCCGTACTGGCAATTGTAGTTGTTATCGTAATAGGGATCGGTGCGCTGCTGGCACTGGTTGACCCTAATCAGTTTAAGCCTTTGATTGCCGAGCAGGTGAAGAAGGCGACAGGGCGTGATCTGGTGATCAGCGGCGATATCGGCTGGCGTTTCTTCCCAAGCATCGGCTTTACCCTGGGCCAGACAGAATTCCGCAACCCGCAAGGCTTTGCCGAGCCAAATTTGGTTCAGCTAGGCAGTGCCGAGCTGTCGGTATCCGTTGTCCCGCTTTTCTCCCGTCATCTTGAGATAGGGCATGTCAGCTTGCAAGATGGCCGGGTCTTTATTCAGACACGCAAGGATGGTGTGAGTAACCTTGATGGGCTTGGGCAGCCAGCGCCTCAGGATCAGCAGTTGGAGACAACGTCAAGCCAGCCAACGACAGCACTCGAGACAGGAACAGCTTCTGAGCCTGCTCCATCACCTCAGGATGCCGCACAGCCATGGACCATCAGCCTTGAAGGTGTCGAGCTCGTAAATGCCAGTGCCGAGATCCGTGATGAGCAGGCCGGCACCTTTACTTCAATCAATACCTTGAACGTTAACCTGAGCCGTTTTGCGCCAGGTGAGTGGGCTCAGTTCGGCTTTGATGTTGCGGGACAAAATGGCGAGTTGGCCTTTACTGCCAACGGTGAAACTGAACTCTTTATCGTACCGGCACTGAACTATGCCGAGCTGAAGAACCTGAAGTTGTCAGCGACGGCAAAAGATCCGGTTAACGATATTCAGTCACTGAACCTGACGTTAGACAAATTCAAAGCCGGAGACTGGTCGGTTGTGACATTTGCTGCAAAAGGCGAAGTGCCTGATCTGGCATTTGATGCCAAGGGTGAGACACGCCTGAAGTTAAGCGAGGCCTTTGATTTGGTTCAACTGCAGGCGTTGGCTCTGGAATCTGGCTTGAAAGGAGCGGCATTACCTCGCCCTGAGATGACTGTAAAGCTGAATGCTGATGCGGAATATGATGTTAGCAAGGGCATGGCAACCTTATCGCAGTTTAAGGCAGATGTTGATGAGATCAGTGTCAATGGTGAAGGCTCGTTCAAGGCGGCTGACATTCCGGTTATCCGTTTTGCAGTTAATAGCGACAATATTGATCTTGATAGCTTCCTTGGCCTAGACAAGAAAGAAGCGACCCAGGCTGGTGGTGAAAACGGTGCCGGCCCGACCACCGCCGGAACCACAGCAGATCCAGCACCGGCTGCAGACAAGAACAAAGAGCCGGATCTGTCGGCATTGAAGGGGTTGGATGTTGCCGGTACCGTCAAGCTGGGCAAATTCAAAGCAGCGAATGCCAAGCTGGCCAATGTGCTGGTGGATGTGAAAATAGCCAAAGGCGTACTTAACCTCAAGCAGTTCAGTGCTGATTTGTATGACGGTAATATCATTATGCAGGCAACACTGAATGCCAACGGCAAGCTGCCTTCGTACAAGGTGACGAATAAGATCCGTGGTGTGCAGGTACAGCCGCTGTTGATCGATGTTGCCGACAATGATGTATTGGCGGGTAAGGGCGATATCACGATGAACCTTGCGGGCACCGGATTGGCCGAAAAACGTATCCGTGAAAATATCACCGGTACGGTTGATATTAACTTTGCCG
>NZ_JAKRFQ010000673.1 GCF_022347985.1 Photobacterium sp. OFAV2-7 | reverse complement strand
TGCGCATCATCATCGATAAAGCGTACGTTGGTTACAACGTAACTAAAGGCCACTCAATCGAGTTCGGTCGTACTGATACTGCATACGACCACGTTGACGCATTCGGTGACGTAACTAACGAACTAGGTCTTGGTATCTCCGAAGCAGGTGACCAGGACAGCACTATCAAGTACCGCGGTAAGTTCGGTAACGTGAAAGTGGGTATCTCTCACTCTGTTGAAGGTTGGGATGGCGACACTGATGACTTCGGTCACCCTGTGAAGTACAGCTACGAAACAGATTCACTATTCGGCAAAGTAACTAACGGTTACATCGGCTACTACGGTGACACATTCACTGTACTTGCAGGTGCTGAAGAAGGTGACGAAACATCTATCTACTCGCTACACGGTGAAGTTGAGCTAGGCAAATTCACTCTTGCTGGTCTTGCATTCGACGAAACCAAAAACTTCGACCGCGGCGCAGACACTACTGAAAAAGGTGTAAACCTGGGTGGTAAGTACGCTCTTACAGAGAAACTAAACCTGCTTGCTAACGTTAACTACTCTGACTCTGACGCATTTGCAGATAAAGCATACTTTGGTGTTGTTGGTGCTGAATACCGCTACGCATCTAACGTGAAGCTGGCTGCTGAAGTTGCATTCGGTGATGTACTTAAAGGTGAGCGCGATGCAAATGGTAAGAAGACCACTGAATCAGGTGCACTTGGCTACCTAATGGCTTACTACTGGTTCTAAGGTAACTCCTTACATTTAGAACAACTAGAGAGCTGATCTTTCGTCCCTTGATTGGCTCTCTCTTTTCTTCCCTCCCTCTTCAAATAAGGCGTCTCATGAAAAAGATCGTTTTATCGGCACTCGCACTTGCGGTTGCAACCGGATGCACAGCCCAAAATTCTGCCCAGGAACCAGCACATGAGTGGGTTCAGGGTCAAGAATATAACCTAACCATTCTTCATACCAATGATAACCACGGCAACTTCTGGCAGAACAAATACGGCGAACGCGGTATGGCTGCCCGTGCCACACTGATCAATGAAATTCGCGCTGAAGTTCAAGCAGAAGGCGGTTCTGTCCTTCTTTTATCAGGCGGTGATATCAACACAGGTGTGCCAGAGTCAGATCTGCAAGATGCAGAGCCAGATTTCATTGGTATGAACATGCTAGGTTACGATGCAATGGCTGTCGGTAACCATGAATTTGACAACCCGCTTGATGTACTTGCCAAGCAGGAAGGCTGGGCTGAATTCCCATTCCTTGCCGCTAACATCTACAAAGATGGCGAACGTATGTTCGATGCGTACAAAATCTTTAACAAGCAAGGCATTAAGATCGCTGTTATTGGTTTGACAACTGAAGACACTGCCAAGATCGGTAACCCGGAATACATCGACGCAGTTGAGTTCAAAGATCCTAAAGAAGAAGCCAAGCAAGTCATTGCCGAGCTAAAAAGCAAGCACAATCCTGATGTGATCATTGCAGCAACGCATATGGGCCACTATCAAGATGGCCAACACGGTTCAAACGCAGCGGGTGACGTGAAGCTTGCTCGTTACCTGAACGAAGGCGATCTTGACATGATTGTAGGCGGTCACTCGCAAGAGCCTGTCTGCATGGAAGGTCCGAACATGTACAACAAGAACTTCCACCCGGGTGACGCGTGTCAGCCGGATCAGCAGAACGGCACCTGGATTGTTCAGGCGCATGAGTGGGGTAAATACGTTGGCCGTGCTGACTACACCTTCAAAAACGGTGAGTTCACACTAAAATCATACGACCTTATTCCTGTTAACCTGAAGAAGAAAATCAAGGTTGACGGCAAGAAAGTTCGCGTCTTCATCCAAGACGAGATCCCACAAGACAAGGCTGTTTTCGATACCCTGAAGCCATTCCAGGACAAAGGCCAGGCAGCGCTTAACGTGAAGATCGGTACGTCCAACGGTGATCTGGTCGGTGAGCGTAAGATCGTACGTAATAACCAGACAAATCTTGGTCGTCTAATCGCAACGGCTCACAAAGAGCGTGCCAAAGCGGACTTCGCTGTTATGAACTCTGGTGGTGTTCGTGCCTCTATCGCTGGCGGCGATATCACCTACAAAGATGTTCTGACAGTACAGCCATTCGGCAACATCGTGACTTACGTCGATATGACGGGTGCCGAAGTTCAGGACTACCTGAATGTTGTTGGTACCAAATCTAAAGATTCAGGCGCCTACGCTCAGTTCTCCGGTATTACCATGACAGTAAACGGCGACAAAGTGACTGACGTGAAGATTGACGGTAAAGCACTGAACGAAAAAGACACTTACCGCTTCACCATTCCTTCCTTCAATGCTGCTGGCGGTGACGGTTACCCGAACATCACTCAGCATCCGGCATTTGTGAACACTGGCTATGTAGATGCAGAAGTACTGAAAGATTTCATCGAATCGAAAGGTGCTGTTGATGTAACTGAATTCCAGCCAAACGGCGAAATTGTCTACAAATAATAATGATATATCGCCCTGTTAGGGATAACAGGGCTTCTTTAGGGTGAAAATCATGAAAAAATCCATTCTCGCACTTTCTATTGGTGCTGCAGTTTCGTGTGGTGCTCAAGCGAATATCATCATCTCAGAAACCACAGAAAGCTCTGGCTATAACAAAGCAATCGAAATTGCTAACACCGGCAGCGAAACTGTTCCACTAACAGGCTATACATTAGCTAAAGCCTCAAATGGTGGTGGTTCTTGGGATCAAACACTCGATTTAAGCGCATACACACTCGCACCAAACGAAACCTTGGTTATTGTTCACGACAGCAGCGTAGAAGGTAAAGTTTCTGATACGCTAATCGCTGCTGCCGATATCCGCGACGGTAATGTGACCAACTTTAACGGTGATGATGCAATAGCGTTATTGAAAGACGGCGTTGAGCACGACGTCATGGGCAAGAAAGATGTAAAAGAAGATTATAA
>NZ_JAKRFQ010000672.1 GCF_022347985.1 Photobacterium sp. OFAV2-7 | reverse complement strand
AGCGCGTCGATCCTGCGGCTTACTGTACTGTGAGGTATGTTTAAGGCAGCTGAAGCTTGTTTGAGGCTTCCTTTGTCGACTACGGCACAGAATACTTTTAGGTCGTCGAAAACCCTTTTCACATTACTTCTCCAATCCTTGTGATGTTGCTGATTATCCCAAAGTTGCAATTAAAATGTCTACAATAAGCACTATGACTCAAGCAAAGTTTCAACTTGTATCAGATTCGTACCAGAATGAGCTGATAGGGGATGTGCTAATGGTGAACACATCCTGAAAACATGGCAGGGCTCACTCGGCCTTACCATTAACAATTGCTGAGATGTCTTCGGGGCGGGCAGGTTTGCTGAAGAGATAACCTTGCGCCATATCACATCCAAGTTGCTTCAATTTGTGCGCTTGTTCCGGCTCTTCGATTCCTTCGGCGACGACTTTACAATCTAAGTTGTGCGCCATTTCTATCATTGAGCCAACTAGCAGTTGTGTCTTCTGGTCGGTAAGCAAATCATCAATGAAATACTTATCAATTTTAATGCAGTCAACGGTGAGGTGTTTGAGAGAGGCGAATGAGGAATAGCCTGTACCAAAATCATCGATAGACAATGACACCCCTAGTGCTTTCAGTTCCTGAAATACTGATAGGTTTTTCTGGTGCGTTTGAAAAACAGTTTCTGTCACTTCTAATTCTAAATCTGATGCCGCAATGCCTGTTTCAGCAATAACTCTTGAAATTAATGGAATAAAGTCAGGATCAAGAAAGTGATTTGGAGAAATATTGATAGCCACGCGCATAGTGGGTAAGTCTTGCTTTTTCCAGGCCATCAATTGTGTACATGCTTTCTTAAGGACGTTTTCCGTAAGTTGTTTTATCATACCTATTCGTTCAGCGATTTCGATAAACTGAATAGGTGAAACTTGTCCCAGTTCAGGGTGATGCCATCGAGATAACGCTTCCACGCCCACGATGTGGCCTGATTCCAAATCATGTTGGGTTTGATAGACCAGAGATAAAGCGTTTTGTTCGATTGCCTCTCTGAGGTATTGCTCTACTTGGAAACGGTATTCAGCTTCAGCCGCCAGTTCCTTACTATAGAAAGCATATTGATCTTTACCTTGATCTTTTGCGGTATAAAGCGCGGTATCTGCTGCTTTCAACAAGCTCTGAAGGTCTCTGCCATCTTCTGGATAGAATGCAATTCCAATGCTGCAGGTTTGAAAGAACGTCCTGCCAGAGACTTCGGAAGGTTTTGCTACTATGGCGAGGTAACGAGCGGCTATGCTTGCTGCAAAATCCTTGTTCGTTGCCTCTTTGGCAATGATGCAAAACTCATCGCCGCCAAGTCTTGCTAGAAAATGCTCCCCTTGGCCAACAGAAGCTAGCCGTTCAGCAACTTCTTGGAGGTGCATGTCACCAACATCATGTCCAAGGCTATCATTGATATCTTTGAAGTTATCGAGATCCAGGTAATAGACACTAAATCGACTGTCAGTATTTGAAGATTGCTTTATCAATGCTTGAAGGCTGGCATATAAGCAACTTCTACTTGAAAACCCTGTGAGCTCATCTGTATAGGCGAGTTCCCTGATCCTTTTTTGATTGTGATCTCTTTCCATAACTATACCGGTCAGCATGGCAGCGGAAGTTAGAGCTTCTGATTCATCTTCGGTCGGGAGCGCAGGGTGGTTGTAATACATGCCAAATGCACCTAATACCTTACCGGTGGAGCTGATGATTGGCTCCGACCAACAGCAACGCATGCAATGCGGAAGAGCGACATGTTTGATTGCAGACCATTTGGGGTCGGTTTCAATATTTTAACAAGAACCCTTTTGCCTGTGTAGGTGGATGTTCCACAGGATCCGATGTTAGGGCCTATTTTGAGGCCGTTGACCGCGTCACAGTACTCTTGGGGTAGGCTGGGCGCTCCGCCATGCAGTAGCGTGTCTCCTTCCAGCTCGAGCATGGAACAACGCATGCCGACATAGAGGTTTTCATACATTAGTGCGATTTCATTATAGATATCGGAGGTAGGAAAACCTTTGGCGATCATTTCAAGGATTTTTGTGTGCTTTTGGGTGAACAGCTCTGCTCTTTTGTGCTTTGATATATCGACATGATAGCCCACAAGGCGGTTAGGTTTAGAGTCGGAGAACTTTGACACTCGAAGCGCAATAGATCGAATATAAACGTAATAACCTTGTTTGTGACGTAAACGCATCTCCACTTCAAAAGAGTCTGACCTGCCTGATATGTAATTTTGAACTTTTTCTAAAATGGCTTCTTGCTCGTCGCAATGGACCAGCGATTTCCAGGTATCTAAATGATTTTCTAATTCATCCTCTTCGTAACCCAGCATCGATTTCCAGAGTGGAGAGTAGTAGACTTCGTCAGTATTCAGGTTCCAATCCCACACCGCTTGGTTATCACCATGCAACGCAATGACAAACCGTTCACTACTTTTACTTAACTCATGAGAAAGTGACTTGTTCGTTTCGTGTATCGGGGCTAATTCAGTTTGTAACTGATTTACTTGTGATAACAAGTTGGGATTAGATTTCATTTGAATTAGATTATTATTTATTGATATAGCTATATATTACTTAATGATATGAAGAATTAACAGATTTTAAGCCAATACTTTGAGGTATAAAACTAAAGATAAATACGTTAATAACTAAAGCGTTAAGAATGCTTGGTTGTCTATATCTTTGATTTTTTGTTGTTTTTTAGTGGTGTATATCAAACATATTGATTATTCAGCAGAATACTAACAGTTAATTAGGCTTTTCTCTAAATCTAAACATGTTCAAATATCAAAATGATTACGACTCTAGGTGCATATTGTTTTTTACAGTGTGTTATTTCAATTAATATATTTTTAGTTGATAAGTAACAAGAGTATTTCTAAAAATTAAAGCTTAGGAATTCAACAATAATTTGTTCACAACCAATGGGAA
>NZ_JAKRFQ010000069.1 GCF_022347985.1 Photobacterium sp. OFAV2-7 | reverse complement strand
TCTACCATTCAAACTTTTCTATTACTCAACAACTACCTTTATCGCCTGATATCAACTAAACACATAGTACCAGCAGCTACTAAACCTTAATATAATTGCAGTATTATTTCAGATTATGTTCTATAAATTATAAACTTAAGATACAACAGCATAAGTATTTTCGCATTGATATTTATTCAAGCCATGCAAGAGTTTACTATCCTTCTTTGTACTGGTATTTTTTGATTGTATTGGTTTATGCTAGTTCCACCCTTATCGAGATAGGTTGAAATGAACTTTCTAACTCAGGCATTGAACAAAAAAGAAGTCATGGCTCTCTTTAAGTCTCAACCTAAGGAGGTAACGTTGCCAAGTTTTGAGCTTCCTTCTGGTTACAAGCTCATGGTCAGTGAAATAATTGATAATGAAAAGGCTATCGTACAAAACTATTGCTTACGTTGGGGCACTGATGAACAGGCCGAGATCGTGTATAAGATCAAGAGCATTATCAGTGATAGGCCGATAAAGACGTGCACTCAATTAACAATCTGTCGCCAACTTGCTGGCCCTCATAGCCACGTTTATTCAATATTCATTCGTTCTATGTTTGATTTTTTACTGCAATCATACAACATCATTATCACTAAAAAACAGCAAACCCAAGAGGTTCAACGTTTCTGGTTGGATCGAATTGGAGAGTCAATAATGATCAAAGATCGAAATGTATACTACTTAAACCTTAACAAGCTAAACAATGAGAAAACTTTGGCTATTGAGCACATTTCATCACACGAGAGCCTTATGGCTACCTACTATCCCAAGTACTGGGGAAAAGATAAACCACACTCAAATTGTTTATTTGTCATTTCTAATCAAGAATTATCATTGTAACAGGGCTGTTTTAAATCTTTCATTACAGCCCTTGAATTAGATATACAGCGATAAGACAGACTATCATTGCTTATATACTATTGCTTATCAAGTAACCCTTGATAAGCATGTCAAATAACCTCACAACTGAAATTTTTTTGGACAATTATGGGCCCATGAACTGGCATTTCGCTAGAGCCGCGATTTGCGAAACAAGCTGTTTCGTAATGGTGCAAGAGCTTATTGCACCATTAAAGTTTGGCACCTAAGTTCATTAACCAAATTTGTCGAACTGAAGATACGTTCTAAAACGGTTTTGGGCAGAAACGGGTTCCGAGCCTTAGCCCCACATTACACTTTCGGCGTGAGAGCTAGTTGTAGTTACCTGTCAGACTTATCAGTTCAAGACTTGATTGGTGCCACAACTGAATTTTCTTCTAGCAATTCTTGTTGTAGGTCAAATACCCTAAAGCGGAGCCTAGCATTTTCAGCCTCTAACAGCTTTCTGGCTTCAATTGCATTATCTCGTTGAACCCTGTACTTGTCTTTTAACTCATTGGCTTTTTTTAATTGGTGTTTTAGCCTATCAAGCTCAGATAAAGGGACATCCAACTCAATATCTAAGCCTGTCGTCATCGCCTTATCGCGGTTGAGGTTGTATTCATCGATAACAGGTTTGGCGTAGGCCACGAACTCTTTAAACTTATGGACATAGCTATTGCCAAGCTGGGCTTCATTATTGATTCGATTTAACGTGAGTTTGCCCGTAGCCTTAACATGAAGTGGCTTACCATCCAATAAGCGCTGAAATGCATTGACCAGTAACCCCTCAGCCTTGCAGGTCGCCTTATAATCTACGTTCATGCCCATACCGCCTTAATATCATCATTGAAGTCATCAAAAGGAATGCCATGCTTTACCAATGTTGGCTCAATAGACAAAATTTTCTTCTTTCTGGCATCCAGAATTAATTCATTGGCATAATCACCCATGTCATTTATTGCCCTGAATGAAGCAATTAGGTGCTCTCGCTCCCTTGATAGCCTTTTCGCCGCTTTATCAGTGATTACCTTATGCTTGCAGGGGGCTTCAACAATATCCATCAGGGAGCAAAGGCGATCACAGTTACGATTAGTGCAATAACCACCTGTAGGGAGCAATACAATGGATTTGTCACCAGACCTTACCAAAGCGAGTAATTCACTTCGTGACATAACAATTTCCTCCCCCTGTGTTAGTTGTTCTGCTTTATTCTGGGCTATACGTTCGCCCTCTGCACCGCTTAAGGTACCGGATAAATTATAAATCTCATCCCACGCATCCACAGCAGACGCTTCGATTGCTTCATCAAACTCACGCATTAGCTGGTCATCCATCAACAGTTGGTTGGTACGGGCTAGTTCAGAGTAGTTTGCATACCAGTTAGACATATTTATATTGCGGTGTTTAAGTTGGTATTTCACAGTCAGCGCATTACCTAGTCGGTTCTTCACCATAAAAACCACAAAACTTCTACGTAAATCATGTGGGCTAAGCTTTGGTAAACCACCTCCGATTTTTAAGCTTCCTGCTCGTTCTGGATTTAAGAGGTCAAATTCTTCAACGTCTTCTGCAGTCGCTATAATTTTGAACTCTTTCATATTCAACCCATCACCACTTCCATCAATTTTGTATTTCAGCGACGTTTTATTTATTAGTGCTTCACTATCATAAGGAATATCAGAAGAAATAAAGGCACTCTCAAGATCCTGTTTCTTTGCACTATATTGGTCTTTGGTTAACTGACCATTTTGATAACCGTCATCTAGTCGCTCTAACGAATACCTTCTCGCGGCTTGTGTGGCATCAAAAGCTAACTCCAGTGCTAATTTTGCAATAGGGGCAGTATTCCATGTCGTATAAGTCTTTTCGCCCTTATGTCCTTTTGTAGAAAACCCTGATACTTTGGGCACAGCAGCAAGTGAATCGTCATAGCTATCTTTATTCATGGAGAGCAACTCTTCCTTTCGGGCGGCGGAGAACATGCCCACACAGATAAAGCACATCCTCAGCAATGTACCTAACCAGCCTCCTCGCTTGTGAAATGAAAAATTAGGAATGGATTCTCGTTCAGGCCATTTTCTTATTCTCCTAGATATCCTCGTGACAAATGTCTTCATTTGCTGCTCAGTTAAAGCACTCACGCCTAACGCTTTAAGCTCAGCATTAAGCATTTCATCCTGATACTTATAGAACTTCTCCATGGCCTCTGAAATTTGGTGGCGATATGGGTGATAGGTTTCCACAAACTCAACAACCGTTTTTATAATACTGACATGAATAGCCTCAGGAAATGCGATTGCTTGACCTTCACTAGCATCAGGTTGAATCCACTTGATATACTCTCGTTTATTGACATAACGCGTTACAAGACCAGATTTATTCAGCATATTAATAGTAGAGGCCATTTTTTTACACGAAGCTTCACTGCCAAATGCATCTAATTTATTGGTACACCTTTTCCACTCTAGCTGGCTCGAAAGTAAGCTGAAATCACTCTCACCCCAACGTGTTGCGAGGCTATTTAAATTATTCCTAGCTCTTGCTAACGAGCTAACAGCTACATGTGAACCAGCATTTGAGTTTTTCTTTTGCCATTGCGTCAGCGCATAAAGATAAGACTGAATATCCTGGCGGTACTTTTCATCAATATGCCCAAAAGAAACTTTTTTTTCATTTTGGTTCAGGGCGTGAAAATCCCACTCTACATCAAAGACACGTGACACACCGTTCCCATCAGAGTCAAACGTCACATAAGGATTTTCAGCAAGTTCATGGCGAAACTGTATAATCTTTGCAGACATAGGTTATCCCTTAAAAAATTGGCTTGCGCTGGCTCTGTCTTGGTAAAGTGGGTGGTAATCTCCATCATCCAATTTTTGTTTTGCTTGAGCGTATTTTTTAGGTGCTTTTTGTTTCAGCCTGACGAGGACTTTTTTTAGTATGCCCTCCACGATGAAATACTCATCCTGAGGTGTGGAGTTACTAGCCACCATCTCTTTGAGGTCTTCTATTTGTTCTAAGAATGACAACATCAACCAGATATCACTTTCTGACGCGACTAACTTATGGCTGTCACACTCAAAGCAAGCCAAGAAATCCGTACAACGACCAGTATCTCGCGAAAACTTAATGCCTAACTGCTTCATGCGCCTCGACTCAGAAACGAGCTTCTCTGGTGTTGCCCCAGCACATTTAATGCCACTGGGCGTTGTCATTAATGGTTGCTCTGTGTTTTCACGGTTACGTAAATTCTTATAATCATAATCCGATAAAATATCGCTACGCATCGCCTTTGCATTCTCAATAGCTTTACCAACCTTCTCACCCTTGGCAGCAGCACTCAACACACTAAACGTGGCATTTAGATTACTATCATGATCTGCCTCAACACCACTAGAATACCTTTTAGCGACAACATCCACTGTATTATTCAGCCCTTGTGACACAAGGAAAACATCTTCAGTCACTCGCATCAGCAAATCAGATTTAGTCGCTCTAAATCGGCTTGTGTTGACCTTTAACCCAGTTATTTTCTCAAGCTGCGTATTGATGTTACCAACACTTGTGCCATGGATGTTGAAAGTTACAACCTCACCATTGTAATTAAAGAAAGGGCAAAGCGGCAGCTCATTTGAAAGCGGGATACCCAGTGATTGGTACATTACTTTAGACGTTTTAAACCATCGATTGACGAGCTCTTTAGTTCGCTGACTGAAACCACAACTATTATCCAAACTTTTATAATCAGCTCTGAACTTTTCACCATCGAAAACAAACCGCCCACTGCCAATACTTTTAAATGAAATATCCTTATGTCGCACATTAGCGAGCACCGATGTGTTCATGCCTGTCAGCATTGAGAACACGAAAAACCAATTGCGTGATGCCTGATTATAAAAAACCTGCCGATTAAGTTGCTCAAGTGGAAGCGGGCTACTATTTATGGTTCCAGCTACGGGTTTCATGCACGCCTTGAAGCTGTACCTATTAACACCAATTTTGTGGGCTGTCCATCCATGGCTCTTTGCTCGTTCAGAAAAAAGCTCTTCATCAAAAAACGGGTGAATATCTAGTAGCTCATTTTTTTTAATTGCTTCCTGAAAGGCCAGTGCACCTTTAATCAATACCTTTGATAATGGTTTCAGCTCTGTTTCCACATGAAATGCTTTATTCTCAGCCCGAGGGTTTTTGGCAACATCTGGCAGAACCTTAAGGTCAGACTCTCTACTCCAAACCCTCAGTAGAAAAGATAAGCTAGTTTTAATAAGTGCGACTTTCGATACCTGCTCACCCTTATCACGTGATCTATTGAAGTGCTTAATGCAATCTCCCATGATCGCATTACTAAAAGGGTCACCTTGATAATTAATGCAGTCAAGATATTGGAAGTAACTAACGAGTCCTCCAAAATAATTGCTTTTGGATTGGTTTTCAGGGAGGGAGCTTAATCTTTGATGTATCTCCCTAATAATATCATCCCGATTAGCCAACACCTCCTTACCTGCTTTAATCTGCTTCACTGTTGGGACGTTACGGTAGCGCAAGCGGTAAGTGTACGCTTTTTTCCCATTGCCGCAGAGTAAAGCCATGTCTTCAAAGCGTAAGGTAATAATAGGTGCGCTGGCCTTTTCGACCACAATTCTGGTACGCTTTCGTCCTTGAGTCATAATGAATCCTCTACGTCATCAAAAGCGCCAATATAGTCAAGTATGTCTTCGTAGATTTCATCTGCTGAAGGGTTATCCTCTGCAATCTTCATGTACTCCATAGTAGTCGCTCTATCTTCATGACCAAGCAACGCGGACACCCTATCCAATGCCTCATCAGATGTGATTGACGGGTTGCCATATTCGTCCTTTTTATTTAAAAGGTGGCGGAAGATATTCACGGCAAACGTTGAGCGTAAATTATGTATGGAGCCGACAATCGGTTTGTCGAGACCTTGAGTTAGGTTTGCAGTGTTACGTATTTCAACCCAGCGTCCAGTAAAGTCTTGTAAGCGCGTAAACATCGGTTTCCCGGATTGGGTAATAAACAGGTATTCCAGTTCGGGGTTAATGGCATCGTCACCCTCAAAGAAATGCGTATTACCTTCTTCTTTTTGCTCCTTGCACCATACTTTGAATTTCTCAAGGCGCTTTTGATACCTGTCAGACTGCGAGTAGTCGTAAAGCATCTTCATTAATGTGGCAGGGATAATGGTAACGCGACTTTTATTCTTCTCTGCGAAGCCCTCAGCAGTCTTTGTGAGTGATTGGTATTTATCACCGACACCCAAATCCATCACAGGCTTTTTAAAAACCTCTTTGCCGTCCTGAATCATGGTTTCGGGGTTAACTATCTGTCCCAAATGAAGGCTTGCAGCTTCCTCACGCCGCAATCCAGTATTACGGCAAATCATTGGGTGCAGGCAAAACTCAATCGGCAGTGAGTGCAGTTTATTGTTGTCACCATGACGAACCACCCTCCGGGACTTCATTAATATGTTATGCAGGATATTCCATTCATTATTGGTAAACGGTTTTAAGTCACGACGTAGGTTGCTGAGGTTTGTGCCGCCACTGCGAGATGACTTAGAAAACTTAATTCGCATATCCGTCGTGTGCACCTGCTTACGTTGGTAAGCTTTCATACTTGATGCAGACGCCTCGAAATGTATATTCACTGTCTCAAACTGGAAGGGAGGGTTATTAAAGCGGATGCCTTGGCGAAGGCAGTGTTTATAGAAACCAACGACACTGCTCATATATTGCCTAGCCGTTGTTTTAGCTAATACACCATCAATAGCGAGTTGCTTTATTCCATCCCGATATTGGTAGGTTAACCGCTCTTGTTTGTTGCGAGGAAAGGCGCTCCATTCTGGGCGGGGGTCATCATAGAGAGGGTCAAAGTCCCCTTCATCGTATTCAGCATCCCACTCAGCCTGTTTGTCCAATACAAAGCTGAAGTAATGGGCAAGCCCCTGTGCATCTGTACCAAGCTCAAGCACGCCATCATCAATTGCTTTTGACAATAAGAACTCATTGACCATATCTAATGGCTGGTAGCTGATTAGGTTGTCTTTGTCGTCATACCCAGCGATATAGAGTAAAGGGAGTTTCTTGATTGGGAACGTATTGCCATTAGCACGGTAGGTAACCTGAGGTTCGCCATTCTCATCAATGGATACCAATGGTTTCTCGTAAACGAAGTTAGGGATAGGTGAAACCTCTACCTCTTTTCGTATGACCTTTTTCTGATTTTCATCGTTATCTGACATACTCAACCTCATACTGTACATACAACCAGCATATACAGCATTCTCAACTTTAAAAGTTAATTATGAGGTTTTAGTCTATCAGGTAAGTTTTGAATGTGGTCTTCCCAGTCGATCACATCAATCTCATAAACAACCTTATCGCGGACAGATTCGTCAGCCTTGTGCATGGCGTCTTTGGAGCCGGTCAGCAGCGGGTGCCATTCGGGTAAGTCTTTGCCTTCCGCTAGCATGCGGTACGCACAGGTTTCCGGAAGCCAGACAAACTCATCAATTCGTTCGCGGGTTAGCTTGAGGCACTCTTCGCCTGATTCAAAGCGATTCGGATAATCTTTACAAGAGCAGGTCTTTTCGTCCAGCAGACTGCAGGCAACGTTGGTGTAATAGATCTCGTCGGTATCATCATCAATCAATTTATGAAGGCAGCATTTACCACAGCCATCACAGAGTGATTCCCACTCTTGATCTGTCATTGCCTGTAAATCTTTTTCTTGCCAAAAATGTGCCATATACCCAGCCTTTTCTGTAACGACCCTCAACCCTTATGGTGAAGAAGGCGGTTTTATAGCCGCCCAGCAGGTAAAGTGCAAGTGTTTCATCGGGATCTGGCCGCATAAATCGCCGTAATAATAGTCATTACTATTTGCTGCCAATTAAGTCGATATTTTTTGCTTCGATAGCTATTGAATGTTAACTTTCGCCCCCGTTTCGAGAGACTAATTAATTATAGGTGGGTTATGGAGTGTCGATTAGGTTGTGGGGCGTGCTGTATTGCACCGAGTATCTCTTCAGCCATTCCGGGGATGCCTAACGGGAAGCCTGCGGGGGTCCGATGCATTCAGCTAAATGAGAACAATTTATGTAAGCTATTTGGCAAGCCGGAGCGTCCAGTCGTCTGCCATCATTTCAAAGCATGTCCCGACGTTTGCGGCAGTTCATCAAAACAAGCAATCGAGAATATCACTGAACTGGAAAGCATGACCTAACGCCATGCTCTACCCATTATAATTCGCTTACACAGCGACTTTACCGGTCAAAATTCGTAGTACCGACTTGGCATGCTCTACGGCCTGATGACCCGAGTAGGTCAGGTAACCACCGTCTTCATTTGTGACCAATCCCTTGGCGTACAGTCGCTTCGCCGCCTCGATCATTTCAGGTGCAGCATCGCTATGTACCTTAATTCCTTCCATATCGCTGTGCATAGGAAATTTAACCAGCAAATTCATTTCATTAACCAGTTCAGCTGTATATGGCATAGTCACCTCTTTATTTCTTTAGCCTGACTTAATACTAGCGGCTGGGATGAATAAAAGTAGGTGGCGAGATCATAACAGTTGCAATCATCAGGCGTAAAAAGAGACGTGCTTCAAAGAAATGAGTTTTTCCAGTGAATAAAAAACCGCTCAAATGAGCGGCTTTTTTGATAGTTTTTCTTATTGTTCAATAATTAAGCTTGAATACCGACTATCAGCCAAGGGGCATTTTGGCCTCGCAGGTCACGTTCAAGATGCCAGATATCGGTAATATCTTCTTCGACACCTTCGTTGCGATCTTTATATCGTCCTGAGAACTTAATACTTATCTGCGCCGTGCTCGCATCGTAATCAGCGCGAACCAGCTCGGCATCGACATACATCACTTCGGTATGCTGCTCACCGTCCAGCTTTGCACGCTCAGCGGCAAGATCATCAAACAGCGCCGGGCTGACATACTCACGGATCTTATCAAGCTCATTATGGTTCCAGGCACCCTGAATAATGCGGTAATGGTCACGTGCACCATTGAGAAACGCATTCATATTGAAACCAGGAGGCAGGTTAAACGGTACATCACTGTCTGTTGAGGTATAGCTTTCCTGCTGGGCAAAACCTGAATTCATGCCGTTAGCAGCCTGACGGTGCTGGTTTTGCCTTGGCGAATTACCGGCATAGGCTTCGCGATGGCCCATAGGTGTACGCTTCGTCCCTCGCATTGTCTTGAACAACTTGAAGATCACGAATGCAATCAGGCCGAAGATCAAAATATCCATGAACTGGATACCTTCAAATGCACCACCAAAGAAAGCAGCAAGTAGGCCACCAGCCAATAAACCGCCAAGCAAGCCGCCCATTAATCCTTTTTTGCTCGACTTCGCCGGTTGCTGTTGTTTTAGTGTGTCAGTCTGTTTCGGCTGCTGTTGTTTAACAGGCGCCGTTTTGAAACTTTTACCAAACGATTTACCACCGCCGAATTTCTTTGCTTCTGCATGCGGAGTCATAAAAGACACCGTCAAGATCAAAGCAAATACTGTGAAGAAGCGTTTCATTGATACGAATACCTTTGCCAAATATATGCTTTTGAATCCTAACGTGCTACTTCTGAATGTCAACTAAACAACCCGAGCAAATTGTTACTAATATTTATCCGCCTGCGACCAGCCCTTTCCTCGTACTGGCATATTATCTAGTTGGTATTGTTGCACTTATTGCTAATATTAGTGTCCAATATCGGTATCATAACAACAGGAAAAACTATGCAAGATACTCACAGCAAACTCATTGGCTATCTACTGTGGATTTTTGGTTTCACCGGTGCACACCGTTTTTACTACGGTAAACCTGTTACCGGTACCATCTGGTTTCTGACTCTGGGCTTACTGGGTATAGGCTGGTTAATCGATCTGTTCCTGATCCCGTCCATGGATCGCGAAGCCGATATCCGCTTCCAAAGCGGCGATGTTGACTATACTGTGGCCTGGCTATTGCTGACCTTTCTCGGAGTATTTGGTATCCACCGTATGTATATGGGCAAATGGCTCACCGGGATCCTCTATCTGTGTACATTCGGCTTCTTTCTGATTGGTATTCTGGTTGATTTCTGGACATTAAATGATCAGGTGTCGATCCGAAATGCTGAAAATAGGCGCTAAAACCAGCTCTTTCCCGCGCAAAAGTGGCTTAAATCCTGTTAAATGTGTATCCAAACTGTATGATTTAAGTCACAACAAACTCAGTAACCATAAAGTTGGCTTTGTTTGTGCTTGACCTGTCAAAGCGAGAGCAACTAAAATATCGAACATCGTTCTATATTATTCAGCTGACTTAATGAAGTCAGAACACTATGCTTACTGTGCAGCCACCATTCGGTGTATATCCATATTACAATTAGCTAAGTAAGACTATCTTCGATTAAGAGTAAATTCGATGGCAAGACGAAATGACCACACTCGTGAAGAGTTGGTAAGTATGACACTGGAGCAAGTCAAAAACTTTCTCGATGAACACCCACACCATGAGCTAAGCCTACGTAAAGTCGCTGCGATGATCGGCTATGTACCAAGTACCTTGGTAAACGTATTTGGTAACTACAACCTGTTACTTTTACATGCCGTTGCACAAACGCTGGATGAGTTGTTTGCCGAAGCGGAAGAGCAAATGAAGGATGTATCTTCCCCAGAAGATGCCCTTCGTAAGCTGGCCTACTGCTACCTGGATTTTGCCTCTCAGCACCCTTACCGCTGGCAACTTATCTTCCAGCACACCATGAATGGTGAGGAACTTCCTGAATGGCAGTCTGAGCGTATCGACAGCATGACGGGTATGCTGGAAAGCCTGATCCGTCAGATCACACCAAGCAAATCGGACGAAGCAGTCCTGGAAGCAAGCCGCGTACTTTGGGCCGGGGTACACGGTATTACCTTGCTGACCGTCGACGACAAACTCTTTACCTCGACTCCTGTTGACGGCAAGGCACTGATCGACAACCTTATCGACACTTACCTGAACGCCTGGCAGGCATAATCGGAGACTTCAATGAGTGTAAAGCCCCAGTCTCGCCTGCTAACTAAACAGCGTTTTTTACCATATTTTCTTACCCAGGCATTTGGGGCTTTCAATGACAATGTGTATAAGAATGTACTGCTCATTCTTATCGCATTTGCGGCCCCCGAT
>NZ_JAKRFQ010000671.1 GCF_022347985.1 Photobacterium sp. OFAV2-7 | reverse complement strand
GTTATTATCCACCGCATGATTCGACCATGATGACAAATTGCACTGGAAAGATAAGCTCATTAAGAGCTTCATGTTGCTCCGAGTGTGGTTAACCCGCATAACATTAGAAGAGATTAGGTTTTGCTAGAGCTAGTTACAGAAGTATTAGGTTGGACGTCAGTTGCGTTCTATATTTCCATCACTGTGTTTAACAGTATGAAGTTCACCCGCTTCGCCGCGTTTGGTTCCGCTGCGAACGATATCATCTGGTCTATTCTGATGGGCTGGTGGCCAAAACTGATCCTCAACCTGTCTGTAGCGGCCATTAACACTTACCGTTACGTCAATGATTTTACCAAGGCTGCAAAAGTGGTGGTTAACTTACTGGCCGCGGTGATGGCAGCAGCAATCATGTACATCGTGTATGTTGCTGTTACGGCGTTTATTGCCGAGCCGACACTGCCTGTTGCCTTGCAATTTATGGACTTGGGACTGATTGTTGCAGCCCTTTATATGACAACGCTACGTAAGTACCGGGCACTGATGCTGGTGTCAGGTTTCATCGGGATGGCTGCCTACTACGGCAACCCGCAAATGATGGTTATCAAAGCCATGGTTATCGGCATTATGTCATATAAGTTGATTGCGCCAAGCCAGCAGGAGAAAGGTGAGCTTGTTGCCCAAAATTAATCATTGAAGAAATGAATTAAGCTAATGTCGATCAGTCAACACCAAACAGTTAGGTTCATGATTCGTTGAATAAATCCTGAGCTTGGTAAACTACCCTCAAGCATTTTGCTTGAGGGTATTTTTTATGTTGGCTCTAAGCGGCCTGGCTAAGGAATAGCTTAGCCAGTTCGGCGTCTGCCAGGACGCCTTTCAGGCTGGTATTGCTTGAGTTCATCAAATCCTGCATTAAGCCCAGGCGCAAATCGTTCGGTAATACATCCATTTTGAGAAAAGCCTGGATATCGATCTCAAGGCCGTCAACTCCCTGTGTAAGCTTGATCTCAATGATGAAAGCTATCATTTCGACAAAGATACTCAGCTGACAGTGAAGCGGCTAAGTTTACCCGACAGTTTGGATGAGCTGCGACTGTCATTGCCTTGCGTTGATGGCTTGCCCGATAACGTGCTGGGTGATACTCCACATATGAGCAAGCTGGAGATGAACATTACGACAGCTATGTTGCCGGAAAAGATGTTCGGGAATCTGCTTTCTACCGATGAGCTAACTATCATGCTCAAAAAGCCGACGCCATCCTTACCAGATGGTCTGTTTTCCCAACTGAAGCGCGTTGATCGTTTGTCTCTTCGCATGAACAACAGTCCATGTAACATCGGCTGCCTGTTACATGACGAGCTAACAGTTAAAGAGTTGGCACTAAGTAATGCCGAAGGGGCAATGAGCGGCTTCGCACAGGTAAAGCAGCCTGCCCTTGAACAGATCGATTTATTCGGTGCTTCCATTGATGACTTGGGTTTTCTCAACGATTGCTCCGATCTCCAGCGTTTGTCATTGGGTTCTATTCAAGGTTTGATGGATACCACGGTATTTCCACAACTGCCGAATCTTAAAGCGTTGGCTTTATATCATTGCGATGGGACTGAACTGCACTCTGCAATTCGGACATTGAGTCAGATAGAGCAGCTCACTATTCAGACGTGTCGATTGCAGGCGCTTGGTGATCTTTCTGCGATGAGCTCGCTTGAGAAGGTAGTCATCGACGATGTCTCTATGAACCTAAACCCGGCCAACCCGCCGGAGCTGAGCGGGTTGCTTACTCTGCCTGCGTTCAAGTCTCTCGAGCTGGCGATTAACCCTGATGAGAGAGAAGGCTATAGCCTTGAAGCTCTGGCTGCTCTTCCACCAGGGAGCAGTGTTGAGATTAGCCTGTATGACAACGGGCGTCGCAGTGAGATGCTACAAAAACAGCTGGCGATATTAATTAATGCGGATCTGACGGCAGAACAAAAACGCAACTATTGGCGACAGTTGTTCCCGCTGAAATTCCCGCGTGAACTGCCGACAATGGATGGGCGTTTCTACCTGACCTTCATGGAAGCGCGCTATACACCGTATAAAAAACAGGCGCTGGCATGGTTGCGGCTGGTCGCCGAGTTAACGGTGGCCAAACGGCCGTTGGACAGCAACAGTTGTATATTCATTTGCGGCCGCAGTAGTTTTAAGTCTGCGGAAATTAAAGCTAAATCGGCTGAGCTTGGCTTTAGCATCAGTAAAAAACTGGATGATAAGGTTACTCATATCCTGGTTGGCAATAATCCGAAAGGTACAGCGGCTATTGAGCCTGAGCAGCACTTATTGGTTGACGATACCGCCTTGCAGCAGTTTTTCCAGCAAGAAGCGCCACAGTTTCTGCAACAGGAAAGTGCTGTGGATAGCGGCATGATTGACAGCGTGCTGGAAATGCTGAACTCACCGGATGAGGCATCACACCGGGTTGCGATTGAGATGCTGGTTCAGGGCGGTGTTACCAGCGCCATGCTGATGCCGCTGTTTTTGATCCTCAAGATGACTTCAGACAACGGTCTTCGTGCTCAGATAAAGGCGCTGCTTGCGGGGCATGGCAGTGAATTATTCCAGTTGGCAGTCAATGATCGCATTTTGTTTAACGCGGTGCGTGGTGATAACGGTGAAGGCTGGGATATGGGCGAAGGGCCGATGTTCAAAAAGCTTAAAGGTCAGCTTAAAAAGTGGGGGCCAGAGCTTTGCTTTGATTTTGCCAAGCACTACTTTGACCGTTATGGTGAGGGCCTGTTATTGGTTCTGACCCAGAAAGAAGACTCACCTCAGCGTCTTGCTATCATTAGCGAATTGATCGAGGGGGAGTGCTTGAACTGGAATAAAGGTTGTGGATTCAATGGTCAGCTAGAAGGCGCAAGCGAAAAACGGATGACTGATAGCCATCGTTATCCGGATATTTATATGCAGCATCGGAATATGTTGGGAGAGCCTAAAACCCGCCTGCCGAAG
>NZ_JAKRFQ010000670.1 GCF_022347985.1 Photobacterium sp. OFAV2-7 | reverse complement strand
GGGCCCGTCCTGAGCTTCGAGTATATGCCAGTTACCTGAGTGATTATGAAAATGATGATGCTTTTGGAACCGGAAACGACACGGAATACAACCTTGGTATCCAGGTAGAAGCATGGTGGTAAACCAGATAGAGATCAGGGAATGATAAAGTCAAAAATCAGAACATTATGCCTATCGGTCGTTTTTGCTGCAGGCTGTGTATCAACAGCTGAAGTCAGCACTCAGGCAAAGAATCCTGCCAGTAGTAACGTCGCTGCTCCGGCAGAATTAAGCTGGCAGGAGCTAAGCCTCCCGATAGATATCAATTTTAAATTTGACGAAGAAAGTCAGGTACTGCTGGACGCTAACAGTACAGGTCCGGTAGCCAGTTTCATTATTCCAGTAGACAATAATCCTATCGACATGGCTCTAACAAGCCATGTCGATAACGAATTAACTCTTTATGTACCAAATATATTGATCACCAATTCCAAAGGAGAAAAGCTTTACCACATCAAATCAAATGAATTCAGATATATACCGGCAAGACTATTAGATGGCGATCAAGTCAAGACGCAATTTACCATTGCTCCACAGGTCGGAACACGACAAGTCAATGTATTGATCTACACCACTATCGAAGATCTAAAAGGTAGCACAACTATTATTCATCCAGCCAAAGCACTCGCGATCGGAAAAGGCAATCAGCCACCCAATATCCCTGATCTTACAGCAACGCATAGCAAGTATGGTCAACTCAGTTTAACTGTATCGTCAGCGAGTCCAACGCATCAACTTCCAATTCGCCCTACTCTAAATTATGAGCCGGCAAACAACGCCAAACATACCGATTATCTGAACTCTATACAATACAGCGTAGAGCAAGGTGATATGGATCATGCTATTACGTTACTGAATGAAGCGGAAAAACTTGGTATCCCTAATGCGAGAGCTACGTTTATCAATGCCGTTCAAAATCAAAGTGAGCAGTAAAGTGCAGAGTAACAGCTTGCTGTTATTTACGAGTTCTCTACCCTTTACAGAATCAGAAAATAATTGAAAGATCTTCGCTAGAGTCAGGTCTTCTTAGTCGTATACCTCCCCAAAGGATACCGATGACGATGAAGATTAGACTTATATTACTCCCATTGCTAGGTAGCAGCTTGCTTATTAGTCTTCCGGCCTTTGCTGATTTAAGAGACATTGGTCGATACGATTCCAAGGGACTTTATGAACCAGGCTACGTTAATTACCAGCATGCCAGAGAACGCAGCTCAACACCAGATGAAGATTCCAACCACTTGGATAAGATTGGATTTATAAATTCATCTGGTCATTATGAGCCGAATTATGTTAATTATCCTTCACCAACAAGCCAAAATGGGCACAATAAGACCGAGTTAGAACTGCTTACTGAAAAGGGGCACTACAACCAAAACGGTATTTATGAGCCAGGCTATGTAAATTACCGCCACTGAATGCATTTATTGAACAGCTCAGCTAATGCTCAATATTCCATTAGCTGGGTTAGATCATGTCTTTCAATTAACCTTTCACACCACCAGCAGTCAAACCACCGACTAAGAATTTCTGTGCCAACAGGAATACCGTAGTGATTGGAATTGCTGACAATACTGCCGCTGCGGCAAAGTCACCCCATAGGTAATTCTGAGGGTACAAGTACTGCTGCATACCCACGGCTAACGTATAGTTGTTTACATCAGTCAGCAATAGCGAAGCCACAGGCACCTCTGTCACCACACCAATGAACGACAGGATGAACACTACTGCCAAAATTGGTACTGATAATGGTAGCAATACAAAACGGAATGCCTGCCATGGTGTTGCACCGTCAAGTGCAGCCGCCTCTTCCAAAGACCTATCAATAGTCTCGAAGTACCCCTTGATAGTCCACACGTGTAGTGCAATACCACCTAGATAAGAAAAAATAAGGCCACCATGGGTATTCAACCCCAGAAACGGAATGTACTGTCCCAAACGATCAAATAATGCGTAAAGAGCGACCAGAGCAAGTACTGCCGGGAACATCTGAAAAATCATCATCCCTTTTAAAATAGCGCTCTTACCTTTGAAGCGCATACGAGCAAAAGCGTAAGCACTGGTTGTTGAAAGCGCAACGATAATGATTGAAGTAATACCGGCTACTTTAACCGTGTTCCACAGCCACAGCATTACTGGGAATGGCGGAGGTGTCACACTACCATCCCGGTTTTCGACAGGAAAGCCCAATGCGAGACGCCAGTGATCTAACGTTGGATCACTTGGGATCAACTCACCGCCTGCAAAGTTACCTTCACGAAATGAAATTGCTACGATCATCAACAGCGGGAAAATCATCACCCCCAGGAACAGGCACAAACCAATGTGTGTCGCCCATACCCGGTATTTTAATGATTTCGGTTGTACCATTGGCATGACGTTTCTCCTCAATCCTGCTCTAAAGCCGTCTTGGTAAACTTCAAGTTTAGTAGTGCCATACCACCAACCATCAGGAAAATAATGGTTGCAATTGCACCGGCCAATCCAAAGTCCTGACCGCCACCGCCTTCGAAGGCGATACGGTAGGTATAACTAACAAGCAAATCTGTGTAGCCCGCAGGCTCGGACGTACCTACCATGCTTGGTCCACCTGCCGTCAGTAGCTGAATCATGACAAAATTGTTGAAATTGAATGCAAAACTTGCAATCAGTAAGGGCGTTAGCGGTTTGATCAACATTGGCAATGTGATCTTGAAGAAATTTTGAATAGGACCTGCGCCATCAATCGCTGAGGCTTCGTACAAATCTTCAGGTATTGACTTCAGCAACCCCATACACAGGATCATCATATAAGGGAATCCAAGCCAGGTATTGACCAATACCACCATTATCCGAGCCATCATAGGCTCTGAGAACCAGGGGAGTTTCACGCTGAACAGCGCATCAAGCAGCATGTTAATTTCACCAAAGCTTTGGTTAAACAGGCCTTTAAAAATCAGAATTGAGATAAACGATGGTACTGCATATGA
>NZ_JAKRFQ010000669.1 GCF_022347985.1 Photobacterium sp. OFAV2-7 | reverse complement strand
CTCATCGAAATGAGCTTTTTTATGGTATTTATTTGTCTTCTAACCGCCCTTCAGCCAGCGCTTCGGCCGTGGCATCTTCTACTGCCATAAAAAGATAATCAACGTCACCTTTTGGCGATGTCATCGGGTTCAACGTAACGTTTTGGTACATAAATGGCGCTTGCTGAGTGATTGGCCTGACATTACGGCACTTAAACAGGTAGGGGCGCTGACGCCAGATCAAAAAGCTCCGACACCCTAGCTCAAACACAGGTTTGGATTTTGCGGTAAACCACTCAGACGGGATCTCGGGAAATACCTCAAATAAGTTCTTTCCGATCGCCTCATGCGCCTGTTTGCCGCTATGGTGGATCATGAATCCGTTCCAGACATGAATGGTAAAGTCTTTATCCAGTACGACAAGGCCAACATCAACATGCTGCACCATATCTACCATCCAATGAAATTGTTCAAATTCAGCAGGTAAAGAAAACATGGCCTAGTCCTCATCCATCAAGTAAGACAATTTGTTATCAAGTAAAGGAAGTGACTCGTCAACAAACATCAGCAACAAATCACATTTAATTGATGTATTCTCAATCCCGTAGCTGACTTCAAATGTCATCGTTCTACGCCAATTACCTTCAGTCTGCGCTATCATCCTCTCAATAGGCATATGTTGGCCCAAGAGCACTGGGTGGCTCTGAAAGAACTTCACCTCGGCCTGCTGGCCTAATCCCTTCAGGAACGAACCAACCAGGATATTACTGACATCCATTAGCAGTTCCAGCTCAGAGTCTCCTCCTTCATCTACCGGATACTTCATCATTGCCATCAGATCTTTTACGCTGGAATCACTTAGCAACACAAGTGCTTCACCGGCAATACCCTCACCGCTGAATCCCTGACAAATGCCTGACATCGTACTATTACTGGCTAGGTGACGCATTGTCATATGAAGCTCACTAACTTCAAAGACATTGACGTTTGGCAGAGGCAAATTAACAAACACGTCAAAGTGGCGTGCCAACGAATCTGCAGCCCGGCCAATTGCCACGTTGGCCACCTCAAGGTAAACATCACGACGTCGGAGAGCAGGCGTGGTCACTCTCTGAATCACCGTGTCAAATGCGACAGGCTCAGAAGGTGCCAGCTCTTTGAGGAATGTTTTCAAGAAGGCTTTGTCGACAGGCTTTTTCAGAAACTCTATCGCACCAAGCGCCTTCACTCGTGCCTGTGCTTGTGGCTGGATATCCCCCGACACCACAATCACTTTAATATCGATTCCTTGCTGCTGAATTGCCTCCAATGTCTGGTATCCGTCCATTTCCGGCATGGTCAGATCCAGGAACATCAGGTCAAACTTTTCTTTCTTAAGGCGCTGCAAGGCTTCCAAACCGTTAACAGCAAAAGTAACTTCAGCATTCAGGAAGGCCGGTAAGGCCCTTGCCATCTGCTTTCGAGCTAATGCCGAGTCATCACAAATCAAAATTGAAGTAGCCATGCGTGCTCCTCGCGCTTCTTATGTGTTGGAGCGCTGCTATATATTCTTTTTAATAAATAATCTTCTTGATGATAACAGTAGAAGCGCTATCGGTCTGCTGAAATATGCCATCACCACCTATTTATAAACATCTTTATATCATCAAACATGTGACACCGTCACAGTCAAATTGATATAGTCGTCATTAATCACTCATGGCTACTTTCACCGTGAGCATAATATTTACAATGTAAATATTGCTCTTAAGGTAATGATTTACCTAATCCACACAGAGTAAGTGTTTTAAACACGATCAAGGCAACGTAGAATGCTAACCATTATCACGATATGACTTAAATGGCCTAATCAGCATATTATGAATGTTCATGGTTTCCACCACACCGATGATGATCACCCTATTAAGGTTGGCGTGATCGGTGGAGGTATCGCTGGATCAACAATAGCCCTTCGCTTGGCTGAACTTGGTATTCAGGTTGAGATATTTGAAGAAGGCAAAAGCCTGGTAAATGGTCCACCAATTTGTCATTTACATGCTGGCGGAAATCTTTACCGAGAGATTTCAGATCAGCAATGCCTCACCCTGCTCAAAGAATCGATCGATACACTTCGGGTATTTCCCAAAACAGCCAATATCCGCCCAACCGTTATTGCCGTCCCACAGCGAGATCCCGGTGATCCCGAAGCGTTGATCCCACGTTTGAGCTTACTTCAGGGTACCTATCATCAGCTCGTTAAAGCGGATAGCCGTAATCAGGTTCTCGGTGCTCCTGACCATTACTACAAACTCTACTACCGTAATGAACTAGAACAGCTTGCCCGTGCATCTATCCCCGCCGAACCGGGTTCGCTTGATGACTGGATGATCCCAGTCGCGAAGAACATTGATTTAAATAGGTTCAAGTTTCCGCTGATCCTCGTACAAGAATATGGACTTAGCGTCTTTCGGTTGGCGGCGACGGCTAACCTCGCCCTTGAACAGCTAGCCTCGTGCAAGGTCAATACACGCTCTACGGTTATAGACATCCAACAAAGCCATGAGTCTGGCAACTGGACAGTAACCCATCAGCAGTTTGATCCGACAATAGACGATCACATCACCCATTCAGTTAATGTCGATTACTTGATCAATGCCTGTGGCTACCGAACCGGTACGCTGGACAATTGGGCGAACTTACCCCGACACCGTATGATTGAGTTCAAGGCGGCCTACGTGACCCATTGGGCTGAATGTCAAGGCGTGTGGCCGGAAGTGATTTTCCATGGCGAGCGGGGCACACCGAATGGCATGGCACAACTAACACCCTACCCTGACGGTTTCTTCCAGCTTCACGGCATGACTGAAGACATAACGCTATTCCGTCAAGGGTTGGCCAAGAGCACAGCGGACAATGCCCAGCCAGCGTTGGGAGCATCTTTCATTACAAAACTCAAGCAGGGCTGGACTAACTCAGATATAGACACACGAACCGACAGGGCGATTTCACATATGGCGCAGTTTGTGCCCGCCTACCAGACGGCGACTGTCGGTGGA
>NZ_JAKRFQ010000668.1 GCF_022347985.1 Photobacterium sp. OFAV2-7 | reverse complement strand
AGCTTGTTAATGCCTTCACGATCAAACTGCTGACCGTCAAAGTGACAAACGAGGTGATTGGTCAGCAGCGCGTTCTTGATGATCTCAATCACATGGTAGTTACCGTCTGTCAGGGGAATTGCCAGTTCTTCTTCTGTTACCGCTTTATGTGGTCAGATCATGCAGCTGTTACCATTCCTGGCCGGGATTATCGCGCTAATCGCCGTAATCACTGTTCTCATTAAAAAGAGAGCACAGCAGCAAATTGCTAGCGAGGCATAAACACAAGCAGTAACATTCAGTAAGCCAACTATCAATGAGTTGGCTTACTGTCGTCTCTCGGCACAGAACAAAGAGGGGGAATAACCTTCCTGTCAGCAGGATGGCTGACAAAGTGACACTGAACGAATATATTCATCTATTCAAATAACGTCGTTCATAAACTTCTTTCGACAGAGATAATCGATACATGGACAGTCATACGCCAACTTCTCGAACAATAACCCAACTGCCAACTATAGAAACATCACGCTTATTTCTGCGTCCCGTTTCAAAATCAGATCTAGATCTATACCGAAAGCTACTCTCATGCCCGATAACAACCCGATACCTTCCCGGAGGTAAACCCTTCGATGACGACTATATCAAGAGCTACCTAGCTAATCGTGTAAAACATTGGGAACAGGGATTTGGGACCTTCGCTATTTTCAGTAAAGCTGAACCGGGCATAAAGCTCGGCTATGCGGGCGTTGAGCAGACAACAACCCCGGATTGTTCCGATATCCGGTATGGCATTACTCTGGAAGAAAACGGAAAAGGTTACGCACTAGAAGCAGCCAAAGCTGTGCTCGATTTTACGTTCGGACTTGGACTTCACCACAAGATCTACGGCGTGGCTGTTATCGACAACCATGCATCGGTGAAAATCTTAAAGCGCTTGGGGATGAAAGAAGAAAACGCCGTCCGCCTCTATGACAGCGATGATTTAGTCACCTTATCGATATCCGCCAGCTAGGGCAAACAGGCAATATGGCGAGCGGGCTTATCAGTCCAAGCTCGCCCATTACAATCGTTGTTTACTGCCAATTAGCGCCAACTACTGCCAAAACAGCCAGGCAAAAATGGCCAGGGCAATGATACAGGCGATGTTAACAATCACCCCCACTCGCATCATCTCTCGCTGCTTGATGTAACCCGAACCGAATACGATCGCATTGGGCGGGGTTGCCACCGGCAACATAAAGGCACAGGAAGCCGCAACACCAATCAATGCCGCCAAAATCACCGGAGGTATTCCCAACACCTCAGCGATAGAGGCAAATATCGGCACCAGCAAAGCAGCACTAGCAGTATTACTGGCAAACTCCGTCAGAAATACGACAAAAGCAACCACAATAAGAAAGACGAAAAACAACCCAGCCTGTTCAAGTAGCCCACTCAAGCTGTGAGCCAGAAAGACACTGGTCCCGGTCTCCTTGAGAATATTACTCAAACATATCCCGCCGCCGAACAGCAGCAAAACGCCCCAATCGGTGGTTTTATCGATATCTTTCCATTCTACAACCCGGGCAACACCCAGCATTACAATCGCCGACATTGCAACCAGACTGTCAAACTTGCTAAAGCCACCCAAAATAGCATTAAGCGGCTTACTGAAAATCCACAAGGAAACGGTAATTGCGAAAATAACCAGGGTAGTCAGCTTGGCATTGTCCCACTTGACCGGTTCATGGGTGATCTCAAACGTATACTTCAGGTTTGGCTTTAACATCAGATAGAGCAGTGCCACCACCATCGGCAACAGCATCAATGTGATTGGCAGCCCCAGCGCCATCCACTCGGTAAAGCTCAATCCAACCTCAGTAGCCGCAATCGCATTGGGCGGGCTGCCGACAATCGTCGCGATACCGCCGATACTCGCGCAGTAGGCGATCCCGAGCAGAATAAACACATAGGTATTATGCTCTCGCTTGGCATCCACCTTGTTCAGTATTCCCAGCACCAGAGGTAACATCATGGCCGTCGTTGCCGTGTTACTAATCCACATCGACAGCACGGCCGTGACCCCGAATAACATCAGGGCGGCAATGGCCATATGTCCGTTGGCCAGCAACAGAACCTTGTCGGCAATCGCTTTGTCCAGCTCTTGCCGATGCATAGCGGCCGCCAGCGCAAATCCACCAAGGAAAAGAAAGATGATCGGATTGGCGAAATTACTAAGGGCTTGCGGGGTCTCGAAAATCCCCAACCCGACAGCCAACAGGGGAACTAATAGGGCTGTAATGCTGATATGAATTGCTTCTGTCAGCCACAAAATAGCAATGAAGATTAATAAGCTGAGCCCAAGTACGACATCAGGCTCAAACGGCAGGGTATTTAGCATCAGCACCAACAAAGCCACATCGGCAAGAAAAATGATGCTGTTACGGTCAAACAACCATTTTTTAATGGCGAGGCTTAAGGTTGTCATACGCCTTCCTTACTGGTAGTCCTTAATCCACGGCGCAACCATAAAGAAACAACCGGATATTTTGCCGGTACAGACTTTCCAAATACCCAATAGTCTCTTCTTCCGATTGGCCTTCCCTTTTTAGCGGATAGAAGAAAAAAGGCATCATCACCAGCGCATTGAAGCTGTCTTTTAACAAGGAGACATCCAGGCTGGGATCAATAAAGCCTTTTTCCTGCAAAGTCGTAAATATCTTGATATGAAAAGCATCGGTATAGGACAGGATAGATTCATCAATATAGCTCCGGCGCGGTCCTTCATTAAGCACCAGCGTTTTATAGATGATACCCAGCAGCTCCGGATACTCGATATCCAGATAAAAGATTGTCATAAACAGCTCTTCAATCGTATTTCGGTTTGAAGAGGCTTTCTTGAGCTGGTCCAATTTTTCAAAAAACGGGGCGTAGATATCGTCAAACACCGCTTTGTACAGTCCGGCCTTATTCTCAAAATAATAGCTGATTAAGGCGACATCGACCCCAGCTTCCTCTGCGATTCTCCGCGTAGTGACCTTGTTATAGGAATGCTTCATAGATC
>NZ_JAKRFQ010000667.1 GCF_022347985.1 Photobacterium sp. OFAV2-7 | reverse complement strand
GCATTTGGCTTGTTTTTGCCAAGGGCAAACATCGACATGATAAAGCCTGGGGTGCAGTAGCCACATTGCGAGCCGTGAAAATCGACAACAGCTTGCTGCACGGGGTGAAGCTTATTGCCTTTTGACTGGAGATCTTCAACGGTGATCAGTTGTTTGCCGTGCAATGCAGAAATGAAAGTCAGACATGAGTTGACCGAGCGATATTGTAGCTTGTCGTCAACCAGCTCACCGAGAACTACAGTACATGCACCACAGTCACCAGAACCACAACCTTCCTTGGTTCCTGTTTTCTTTACATGGGTACGCAAGTAGCTCAGCACCGTCATATTCGGTGAGATTTGGTCTTCCTCACGCACTTCCTGGTTGAGTAAGAACTTAATCAAGGGACCTCCTGTTCTCGACTGTGATTAATTGACCGTTGAGTCAATATTGGCTTTTGTTGACTTGTTGGTCAACTTTTTTATCACAATTTCGCAACATTTTGGCTTGGAATTTAGTTTAAAGTGTTAAAAATCATTCACTTATAATGTTTTGATTTTTAATGTTAATTGTATGCAATTTGAATTAACCAGATAGCGCTATCTTTGGCTTTGTGGGAGTGAGCTGGTGGGTGGAAATCACGTAGTTCCGAAAAGTGTTAGAGAAAAAGATTGGTAGGAGTGGGTTGACTGGAGGTTTTAGCTGCTGTTTCTGATGACAAAATAAAAGCCGCACGATGGCGGCTTGTAAATAATGATCGTTCAGTCGGTTATTAGAGCGGGTACCAGAATAGTTGCTCAGACTGGTAGCGATTGATAAAGCCCAGTGTGAGTACGCCGGCAATAACGACAAGTACTATATAGTCGTTCTTTGTCATTGGTTTGAGGCTATACCAAGAGCGTTTCTTGTTGCGTCCGAAGCCCCTTAGTGTCATGGCATTGGATATCACATCGGCACGATCCAGGCTTGAGAAAATAAGTGGGCCAAGGATTTTGGCGACATTCTTGATTCTTGTTAGCACAGGTACGTTTTTCGAGATATCGACGCCACGAGCCTGCTGGGCATGCATGATGTTGACAAAATCTTTGGTGACTTCCGGTAGGTAGCGCAATGTTAGGCTTACCGCATAGGCAATGCGGTAAGGAACCCCAAGCTTGTTCAGGCTGGCTGAAAACTCAGTCGGGTGGGTGGTAAACACAAAGACCAGAGCGATTGGAAACATACTGAAGTATTTCAGTGTGACTGTTAGCAAGTAGAACAAGGTTTCTGTGGTGATCGAATAGTTGCCAGCCATCGCCAGCAATACGGTTTCGCTACCCATATATTCGACGCCCTGTTGCGGGGCGATCAGGAACATAAACAGGGCGTTCATCATTAATACCGATGCTGTGCCTATCATTAGCGGCTTGTAGGTTGCAAACGGGACTCGACTGAGTTTCAGTAAGCTGAACCCGACCAGGATTAGACCGCAAATGACACGGAGGTCAAATGTGATCAGTACCATGGTCACCCAGCCCATGAAGAGAATGAACTTGGTGATGCCGTTTAGTGCGTGCAGCGGTGAACCGGTATTGGCGTAGCTGATACCAAACTTGATTTTATTTGTTTTCATGCGGTTTTGCTTGCCTCATGGTCGATGAAGCAACGGATAAAGTTGTCGATACGCTCGATACCTAGCTCTTTGGCCATGGTATAGAGGCTAGTTACGGTTAGGTTGGCTTGCTCAAGCAGCTCTGGTTGGCTGAAAATGCTATGGACAGCCTGGTCGGCCAGCAATTGACTGTCGGCAATAACCACTGCGCGGTCGGTATATTCCAGTACCAGATGCATATCATGGGAAATGATCAGGATAGTGATGCCAAGCTTCTGGTTGAGCTCACGGATGAATGCCATCATAGTCGTATAGTGGTGATAGTCCTGTCCGGCTGTCGGTTCATCCAGGATCAGCAGCTCGGGTTCAAGCACCAAAATTGTAGCAATGGTAACCCGCTTTTTCTGACCGTAGCTCAGCGCTTCAATTGGCCAATGGCGATATTTGCCGAGTCCGCATAGCTCTAGGATCTCGTGGACCTTTTTCTCGACTATTTGCTCCGGTACATTGCGGTTGCGAAGGCCCGAGGCGACCTCGTCAAAGATCATATGGTGGGAAATCATATGATTCGGGTTTTGCAGAACCACACCGATGTGCTCGCTACGGTCAAAAATTGAGCTTTCGCTAAGATCACGCCCGTCAAACTCGATACTGCCTTCATCCAGTTCCAGTACACCCATGATTAAGCGGGTCAGTGTGGATTTTCCTGAGCCGTTCTTACCCAGCACTGAAACAAATTCGCCCTTATTGATGCTGAAGCTAACATCATTCAGTGTCTTGCGCTGGCCGTCGTATGAATAGCTCAGGTTGTTAACCGAAAGCAGAGGCTGACTTGTCTCATTCTTTTCGGTGATATCGCTTAGCTGATACCAGTTAACCAACTGCGGCTTGAAACTGTTGAGATCAAGCGTCGACAGGTGGGCGGGTTTGTCGGCTGCGGTGACTTCGCAGCCAGCAGCTTTGAGTGCCGACAGATAAAGTGGTTCACGGATCCCGTGCTGGGCGAGTAACGGGCTGGCCAGCAATTCGTCAGGCGTCATGTTTGCCACAATTTCCCCGCGCTCCATCAGGATGATCCGGTCGACGTTGCGGTGAAGAACATCTTCGAGACGGTGTTCGATAATGATGACGGTTTTACCTGAATTCTTATGTAGCTGATCGATAATTTCGATGGTTGCCTTGCCCGTTTTAGGATCAAGGCTTGCCAGTGGCTCATCAAATAGCAGGATATCGACATCGTCGACCATTACACCCGCCAACGAGACACGCTGCTTTTGGCCGCCGCTGAGGTCGAACGGTGACAGATCCAGCATTTCCTCCAGATCGACCATCTCCGCTGTCTGCTTGACGATGTTGTGCATTTCGCCTTGTTCAACCATCTGGTTTTCCAGTGCGAAGGCGATATCCTCGCCAATGCTTAGCCCGACAAACTGACCATCGGTATCTTGCAGGACGGTGCCGA